>JANNON010000794.1:0-7324 GCA_031399105.1 Blastocatellia bacterium
AGTGTATGAGCTGTGCAGACTTGACCCGACGCTACCGCGTTACGGTACTGACTCATCAACCCATCGAGAGACTACGGCGTCACCTGCAACTGAATCCCCGTCCCGCGCGGATAGAGTTTTGGCAGCGAGATTGGCAGCCGTCCCGTAATCGCTATCTCGCCAAGCACTGCTCGCGCCGCTGCTTGTTGCAAACTCGGCATATCGCCGTACGCCACGAGGTAAGTACGCAGCTCAGGAAAACTCTGCAACAGGTACGGATTCCCAAAACTAATGCCCACTACTTTCGTCTTGTTCGCAATCAGCGACGACAAGGCCTTCGCTCCCGCTTCGGGCAATCCGACGCTGCGAACCTGGCCCGTGCGCACTCTTCCGTAAAGCGATGCGATCACGACTTCAGCGTTCTTCGCTTTTTCCAAAGCCTTCTCAACGTCGGTGGGAGATGAGCGTTCATCGAGCACCAGCGTCTCCATCTTTCTACCTGATCGCGTGATGGCGCCGGCGAACGAATTTGCAACCCACAGGCGATCGTCACCATTCGTGATCGCCAGGTTGAAAACGCGAGCATCCGCTTTGAGCGTCTTTAGCGGCAGCAGGTTCTCGTCATTTCTTACGAGTGTGACCGCGTGCTCAGCGATCTCTCGCGCGAGCGCGGCAACATCCGGGCTGCCGACAATCTGATCGATCTCGTCGAGGGGAGTAATTCTCTGTTTGACCAGACCGAGATCATACTTCGCCGCGAGCACCTTTCTGGCTGACTCTTCAATTCTCGCTTCGGTCAATCTGCCGCTCTGCACTGCCGCCTTCACGCCGCGAAAAGCAGCATCATTATCGGCGGGCTTGAGCAATAGGTCGGCGCCTGCTTCGAGTGCGCGGACCGCGGCCTCGTCCTGATTGAAGTAGATTGTGAGACCACTCATGCTGAGCGCATCGGTCACTATCAGACCCTGAAACTTCAGGTCGTTTTTGAGCATTCGTCCCACCACCGGAGAAACGGTTGCGGGAATCGACGCGCTCTCGGCAATTATCTCGCCGGCCTCGTCAGTATCGATGGGCCGGATCTTTTCATCCCGAGGCAGCGGCTTTACCGTCGTGGGATCGATCTGCGGCAGGCCAATGTGGGCCACCATCACAGAGCCAACCCCAGAATCGATCGCTGCCTTAAACGGAACCAGTTCGACGGCATTAAAGCGGGAGCGCGGGAGATTTATCTCAGGCAACCCACGATGCGAGTCAATTGCAGTGTCGCCATGTCCGGGGAAATGTTTGGCAGTCGCGATGACTCCTGCCTTTTGCGCGCCTTCAGTAAACGCCGCCGCGAAACGCGCCACCTGATCAGGATCTTCGCCATAAGAACGCACATTGATCACCGGATTTGCCGCATTGTTGTTAACGTCGACGACCGGCGCATAAACCTGCTGAACACCGAGACCGCGAGCTTCACGTGCGGTAATCTCGCCCTGGCGTCGCGCAAACTCTGGATTTCCGGTCGCACCAACAGCCATGTTCCAGGGAAAGTTCACCGTGTCGTCAAACCTCATGCCGGCGCCGGCTTCCAGATCGGCGGAAATCAACAGCGGATACTTTGCCAGTTGCTGCATTCGATTCATCAGTACAACGGATTCGTAAACAGGACCACGAAACAGGATTATGCCGCCGATGTGGTTTTCCTCGACTTGACGCTTGAGAGTTTTGTAAGCGTCGCTCTGTTGATTCAGAAAAGTTGCGTTCACGCCGACCGAGATGAGTTGTCCGATCTTCTGATCGATCGACATGCGCTTCAGTTCCTTGTCGGCCCACTTCAAAGCATCGCTGCTGGGTTTCGCAGAGTATGGTCTGACCTCAGACGCCTCAGCCACTACCGATGCTAGTTCCGGCAAAGGGGTTAACGGGGTAACCACCAGTGCGGCAACCAGAACAGCCAGGAAGAAGTTCCGACTCGAGAAGATAGATTTTGTTTTCATGAGAGATCGATTCATGTGATTTGGTTAAGCGCTCGGCGAAAGTTCGTCGCGCCGCTCGCGCGCTGCCGGTGCAAAGGCAAACGCCGACAACCACGCAACCAGAAAAGTCACGGCGCTGCCGATGAGCACGTACCAGGTCCACGCCAGCGGAGTAAAGAAACGGATGTACAACATAACAACAATGCTCGTCAGCATTCCGATTAGTGCAGGCGGTTCACTCACTCTTCGCAGAAAGGTTCCCACGAGGAAGACACCAAGCACCGGGCCATTGATCAGTGAAGCCACCGATAAAGCCTGATCGAGCGCCGAACGATTCTTGCGCATGACCACCAGTGCGACTCCGATTTGCACTATGCCCCAGAACAGCGTCAACCAACGGGAAACGCGCAGGTAGTGCTTGTCATCGCGTTTCGGCCGGAACGGCTTATAAAGATCATTGACTGCGGTGGCCGCAATTGAATTAAGAGACGAGGAGAGGGCTGCGGCAAAAATAGCTGCGACCACCAGCCCTGATAAACCGGAGGGCATAAACTTCGTGATGAAGTCGGGAAACACGCGGTCACCACCCACCACCGCAAACGATTCACCCACCGGCAGCGTGGCTACTCCAGAGGCGAGTGACCCATATGCCGGATCCGTATATGGTCCATAGAACGCGAACAACAGCACTCCGATGAACAGGAAGCCAATAAATTGACCCAACACAACTCCACCGCTGGATAGCAGTGCGACGGCGGCGTGTCGCGGCTTGTCAGTACAAAGATATCGCTGCACGAGATACTGATCCGTGCCGTGCGTGCTCATTGTCAGGAAGCACCCGCCAAGAAGCCCGGCCCAAAGGGTGTAGGTTTTCGTCAAATCTATAGGCAGCGTGAAACTGAATGAGCGAGTCGTAAAAGGTGCGGTGAAGGCGTAAGCCGTTTCCCTCAAGCCAAGGTCAATGAAACTGAACTTGTGATACTCGGTGCCCAAGGCCATTGCCTGGCTCCATCCACCCTGGATGCCCATGATCAGCACCACGGCAGCCATTACGGCGCCAACGAGATATATGCCAAGCTGCACGACCTCAACCCAGATGACCGCTTCCATCCCTCCAAAATAGGTGAAGATGATCATTACGACGCCAAGCAGCACGATTGAAGCGATTACGATGGTCTCGGCACTCGCCTGCGGTTGAAACGCCGTGTAGACCGCAGCCAGAACAAATGCGGTCAAGAGCAGGCGGATGCCGTCCGCGATATTCCGCATTACCACGAAAAGCGAGGCAGCCAGCATTTTAATGCGCGTACCAAAGCGTCGTTCCAGGAGTTGATAGACGGTCATCAGCTCGCCGCGAAAGTACGAAGGAATAAAGAGCAGCGAGATGACAACTCGGCCAATCATGTAGCCGAATACGAGTTGCAGAAACTGGAAATTTCCGTTTTTCGCGAACGCGATTCCCGGAACAGAAATGAACGTAATGGTCGAAGTTTCGGTGGCTACGATGGAAGCCGCGATGGCCCACCAGGGTACGGTGCGATCTCCGAGGAAATAGTCGCGCGTGGTCTTCTGCTTACGGGAAAACCAGACGCCAAACAACGTAATGCCAATCAAGTAGCCAAAAATGATCGCGAGATCGAGAGCTTTCATGTGCTTTCAGCAAACACTCGAACGTGGAACTAATTTTTTGAATTGGAGATGTCGCGGCGAGAAAGTTGCGACCGCCGTGATCATGAAACACGATCTCGGTTCAACTCGCAAGGCGGTCGATCGCCGCTCGCACCACTCCTTTTGAATTGGCAAGCGCAGCGCGCGCGTTTGTGGCGTCGCACGCCGTCGCCGACATAACCAAGGCGACACTCACATCTCCCTCTGCTTCGTTGAGTAACCTCGTCGCTTCCGCTTCAAGTAGTCCGGTTTCAGACATCACAATCCTGATCGCCCTGGCGCGCAGCTTCACATTGCGAGTGCGCAGGTTTGACATACGGTTTCCGGAAACATATCCGAGTCTTGTCAGCGTCGCTGTAGACAACATGTTCAGCACCAGCTTCTGTGCCGTGCCTGATTTTAGCCGCGTAGAGCCCGTCAACACTTCCGGGCCCACAACCGGAACGATACTTATTTCGGCGACTCGGGTAATTGCGGAATTGGGAGCGCAAGTCAAAGCAATCGTCAGCGCTCCCTTTTGTCGCGCGTAAGCCAATGCACCCACCGTGTACGGCGTGCCTCCTGATGCGGCAATCCCCACCAGCGCATCACGCTCGTTAAAGCTCCTTGCTTCGAGATCCCGCTCCGCCGCAGTCGCATCGTCTTCCGAAGCTTCGACTGCGCGATGGCACGCTTCGTACCCTCCGGCAATGACCCCTTGAATGAGCTCCGGCGCTACGCCAAAGGTCGGCGGACATTCTGAGGCGTCAAGCACACCCAGACGGCCCGACGTTCCGGTCCCGATATAAAACAACCGCCCGTCGTTTCGCATTCGCGAGACAATGCCGTCGACTGCGAGCGCGATCTCCGGCATCACTGCTGCGACGGCAGGCACGACGAGGGCATCCTCTTCATTCATCAGACGGAGAATTTCTGAGACCGTCGCAGAGCCAAGATCTTTTGAGCGCGGATTCTCTTGTTCGGTGATTGGAAGCTGGCCAGCAGGCATTTCAAGGAGAGTCAGACGGCAACTGCGATGTTGTTTACATGCTGGCGCGCGAGGCGAGCGGCGGCCAGTGCAGGCGAATAACGCGGTGGTGCAAGATAGGCTTTCGGCGCCAGCCTTGTAATCTCTTCACGCATGGGCCCAAGGACCAATTCGCCTGCTGCACTAAAAATCCGACCCACAAACGCGACCTGGAAGCGGTGCCGGTCAAGCTTGAGATTCCGAATTACTGCCGCCGCTGCGATCCCCAGTTCCCTGCCCGCGTCAGTAATGATTGCCAATCCTACCGCATCATTCGCTTTCGCAGCTTCCACCACATAACGGCCAAATCCGGCCAGCCGCTCGTTGGTGATGGACGGCGCGTAGATCGCAGTCGATAAATCTTCAGCGGTCGTCACGTGGAAATAAGCGCACGCGTCGCGCGTTAATGATGTCTTTGGCCCACGGCCATCGGATGCTTTAGCAATTGCTCGCAAAGCAGCACGAGCGATCCATGAACCGCCGCCCTCGTCGCCAATCATCGGCCCCCAACCGCCGGCGCAGACTTCCTTGCGGGCCGCATTGATGCCGCAGCAGATCGAGCCAGTGCCGGCAATGACGACCACACCTGGCTCGCCGTCGGTAGCGCCGAACAAAGCGATGTCTGAATCCCCGACCACCTCAATGTCGTCAATCTCGAGATTGCTGAGAGCTTCATGCATGCGTTCGCGCAATTCAACGCGTCGCGCGCCAGCCAGCCCGATCTCAGCAGCAATTAGATCTGAACGACGCACTTCGGCGGCCTCACACGCGCGTTCTACAGCCTCAAGCACTGCTGCCGCAGCTTTGGTGACCCCAACCCGCAAGGGATTTGACGGTCCGGAAGTGCCTTCACCAAGGATCTGATTGTTGACGTCGGTAATTACGGCGTGGGTCTTGGTGCCACCGCCGTCGACACCAACAACAGCGTCCTGAGAACGAAGTCGACGCTCGGATCGTATATTTGCAGACCTTCGTTCAGCGCTTACCATAGTCGTCGGGGTGCGATTGCTTGAAAATTTTCTTGTTGCGCATCTTAGGCAACCGGGATTTATAATGGAAACTAAAAGAATTTATTATTCCAATAAGACCAATTGATACAGGAGCTTTTATAGTGGAAATACGACAACTGCGAGCCTTCGTAGCCATAGCCGACTCGGGAACTTTTACGGCGGGTGCCCATCGGGTAAATGTCACACAGGCAGCAATCAGCATGCAGATTCGTCAACTTGAGAATGAATCAGGTTCTCGTTTGTTCATTCGTGCGCCTCGCCGAGTGATACTGACCGAGGCCGGGGAACATCTTCTGGTCCGAGCAAGACTGATTCTGCGAGAGCACGATGCGGCCCTGGAGGAAATTGCTGAACTGGCAGGGGCCGAACGCGGTCGCCTGCGAATTGGAACGGCTTCAGCGATGGTTACAACAGACACGCTGCCAAAGATTCTGAAGGATGTGCGTAAACATCACACCAGTGCCGAGATCACAGTCACCTCCGGGACCAGCGAGTCGTTAGTCGAACAGATTCTGGCCGGCGAGCTTGATATTGCTTTTGTCTCACTGCCGGTGGACGCTCGCGGCATACAGACTGAAAGACTGAGTGAGGACCAGCTGGTGGCGATTGCGTCGCCCAACCATCGCCTGGCAAAACAAGGAACGATCAGCCCTTTCACGTTAGCAGGGGAACGATTGATTCTCGGTGAGCGCGGTGGCAACACTCGCCGGTTGATCGATCAATTTTTCGCCCAGGCAGGCGTGACCTTGACAGTCGCGATGGAGCTAAGCAGACAAGCAGCGATTAGGCGAATGGTCGAAGAAGATATGGGTGTGGGCATCGTGCCGCTGCACTCGGTCCATGAAGACGTGGCCGCTGGAAAGCTGATCCGTTGGTGGATCGAGGGTGCGCAGATAAATTGGGAGTTGGGTCTGGCGCGAATAAGCGGCGGCTACGAGTCGCCGATCATGCAGACGTTTGTGCGGCTGTCACGGAAACACTTTGAAAGTGAGGGAAGCAAACAGGCCAAGGTGACTCCAGTGCGTGCGAAAGCAAGGAGCAAGTCACGAAAGTAGTGGTGGGGAAGGTGGCAGTTACGAAGGAGCAAACTTGCCGGGGTGTCTCACTGTCAGAAAGGCGGACCCTGTCCCCGCTGTTTTGTTTGAATGGGCAGCGTTAGTGTTGAGGGGGCCATGATCCTCCTTGCTGACTGGTGAGACTACCAACTCTTAAGCATCACCCCTGAAGCTTCCCAAACCCTCAATCAACCGCTCGACATCTTCTTCATTGTTGAAGAAATCCGTCGACACTCGAATACCCTGCGGTTTCTCAGTCACAGCAACTCCGAGCGACTTCAGATGTGCGACGACAGCGGCAGGATTGTCGGCCGCGACGAGTGTCTGCGCCGACCTGAAACTCTCTTCCTGAAGCGGCGACAACACCTGCCAGCCGATTTCACGCAAACGACTCGTCAACAACCGATTCAGTTCAAGCGCGCGTTCCTGAATTCTCGTTATCCCAATCTCAGCGAATAGATCAACCGACGCTCCGAGCGCAAACATCCCGGCAAAGTGTGGACAACCGAGTTCGGCACGCGCAGCGGCGTCGTGCCGCAGATGAATCTCATCATTCCTCATATCGTAAGGTTCAACCACGCTCAACCAACCAATAGATCGTGGCTTCTCCTGGGCCTGCAACTCGCGACTAAGATAAACGAACCC
>JANNON010000832.1:0-3392 GCA_031399105.1 Blastocatellia bacterium
CAAAGCCGCTTGATAGCTCTGCGCGGCAGTCAGAATGTACATCCCCTTTTCGTAAGCCAGTTGTGCAAGCCCTTTTGAGTTCATCGGTCCACGACGTTTCTCTTCAGCTTCCAGCGCCTGACCGCTATTGCACGCGTCCACGACCATCACCAACAGTCCCGCATCGATTCCGGCAAACGCCTGTTCCAGCTCCTGATCGGAAATGCTATGCGTAAGAATTTCGCGCAGTCCTGCGATGTCCAGTTCGGTTCGATTTCCCTGATAACCAAGATCATGCGGAATGAGATAGAAACGCTGATCCTGCGCAGTTCCATGGCCCGCGAAGTAGACCACGACCGCATCTTCCGGTTGGGCGGGCTGCAGTTTTTGCAATACCGCCGGCGCGCCTGGGGGTGGTTGAGCATTTACGCCCGCCAGTCGTGACAGGGCGTAAACGATATTTGCTTTGTTAGCCTGGCTGTCGAAAAGTGTGGTCACCTCAAACTGCGCATACTGGCCGAGCTTCCGTTGTTGCTTTTCAACCTCCTGTGCGAACGCCTGCCCGTCGGCGACTGCGAACTTAAGGTTGTAGCCGGCGTTGGCATATTCGTTGACGCCGGCAACCAGCAAGTGAAGCGTGCCACCGCGTTTTAGACTATCCGCGCCCAGCAGGGTGAGCGTGGCATCGGTGCTTTTAACGTTGTCACGATTGAAGGCGTAAGCAGTGAAGTGGTTTTCGCCGGCCACGACGCTGACGACCGCTTCCAGAGTTGCCGTCGTCTGCCCCTGGAGCACATCACCGCGCCAGGCTTTCACCAGCGAGCCATTTCTGAACAGACGCAGATCCCGTGCGCCTGCGGGTGCATCGCTGATCGTGATCTTGAGATTCGATTGGCGAGTGGAGACCATTCCCGGCGCGAGGCCTGGTGCTGCCACGCTGACTCGCGGCTGCCGTCGATCTTTTTGCGAGATATCCTTCACAACTGCAATCTTATTGCCCGCAAAGACGTCTGAAAGCAGTCCTGGATGAAAGTATTCATTGAAGAAGATCTCGACTGGCGACACGTCGAATATTGTCGGCGTGAACCGCCAGAGTATCTGGCTCCATCCACCCGGCGAGCCGTCGAACAGTCCTTGTGGTGTAACGACCAGCCAGTCAGCACCTTTGTTTAAGCTCACTAGTGTCGCCAACAACTCACCGTTCTCCGCTCGCCAAAGTTTGGCACTCCCGTCGTCACTTCCTGAGACGATGAATCTTCCGTCAGGACTAAAATCGACGGCCGTGATCGGACCGGTGTGTCCTTTCAACGTGTGCAACTCCCGCCCGCTGCCCGCCTCCCAAATCTTGATCGTGCTGTCGTAGCTGCCGGTGGCTAGCTGCCGCCCGTCACCGCTGAAGACCATTCGGTTTACAAAATTATTATGGCCGGGAAGCGAGTTCAGCTCAGCGCCCGTCTGCGTATCCCAAATCTTTATCGAGAACACCATGTCGTCAAAAGAGAAGTCGTCAGTCGCCTGCGGATCGTTTGGATTTCGCTTCATCCCCCAATGCGCCGAGGCGAGTCGCTTGCCATCCGCACTCCAGGAGATCGAGTTCACACTCAATGATAAAGCGGACTTCAGCGTGTGCAGTTCCTTTCCCGTGGCGAGATCCGTGAGCTTCACTGGCCCACCAAAACCGGATGCGGAAGCGAGAACCTTTCCGTCGGGACTAAACGCGAGCGCCGAGCTGGAGGCTGGGGAATCGCCTGCGGCCTCGTTGATGAAACCGCCCGGCAAGGCAAGTGTGCGAAGCTCACGGCCTGAGGCTACGTCGATAACACGCATCACACTCTTGTTGGCAGGCGCGGTGCCGACTGACATCCCGATGGATTCCATCATCTCAAACCCGGCACTGAGATCGCCCTTGGCCATTGCATCCTGGACCTTCTTCATCTGCTCCTGCATTTTCTTCGGATCTTTGCGCGCCTGCTCCATGAGTTTGGTTAGGTCGGGCATCATCATCGGAGTCGGCTGGGCCGCGGGTGGCTGATTTGCACCCCCTGTGTTACCGGCAGGCGCCGATTTCTTAATGCTCTTTTCAACCAACACCACGCTGTTACCATCTGCCGAGAATGCCGCCGAGCCAAGTTCCTTTCCTTCCCCAAGCGCAATCTCGCGGAGTTCGCGGTTTGTACTCACGTCCCAGATTTTTGCTACGGGTTTGGAATCGCTTCCGGCTACGAGCAACTTTCCGTTGGGGCTCAGAGTGGTTGCGGCGCCGGTAAAAGCGTTGCGCGCCATAGAACGCATGTAGTCGTTGGAGAGTGAGAGCGCTCGCTTGACGCCGCCAGTTGTTACTTCCCACGAACTCACGCCTTGTGGTCCAGAGAGTAAGAGCGACTTTCCATCGCGCGAGAAGGCGAGACCATTCAAGGGCATCGCAGCGCCGCTCAGCGCCCTGACTTCACGCCCGGTCGCGACATCCCAAAGTTTGATCTGATTATCGACACCCGAAGAGGCCAGCAGCTTGCCGTCATTGGTTTGGCTAACACCAACAATTGGGCGGTCGTGGCCCGACAGCAAATGCAGTCGATTGGCTGAAGCAGCATCGATAATAGAGATCTTGTTCCCTTCAGTAACCAGCGAAATCAGATGTTTGTCAGTGCTGAAGAGAAACTTTCCCGCAAATTGGGAGAAGATTGCATCTGGGTTGCCCGCTGATAGTGAGGGCGAAGGAAATGTTTTCAGCTCGCGTCCCGTCGCGACGTCCCAGATCTTCAGCGAGGCTTCATCCCGCAAAGCTAACCAGGCTCCATCGGCGGTGAAGGCAAGAGCGGAGACCGTGTTTGTGCCAGCCGCGACTCCAAACGCCGTCTTAGTTGTTTTAACTTTCAACGTTTGTGTCTTGCGACCAGTCGCGATGTCCCAGACCAGTAATTCGAACTTCGTTTCGATCCCTTTCATCGAACCGCTAACGCTTTCGACCAGGGCTGCCAGGAATCTTCCATCGGGACTAAGCGCGACACTCTCTGGCGACTGAACGCGATCATCCTTATCAAAGGTGATGGTGGGCAAATTTCGTCCGCTCGTTGAGTCCCAAAGACGAACAGTCGAACTGTCGGCAGTCAGTGCTGCGAGAATGCGGCCGTCTTCACTTAGTATCGCGCTGGTGGAATCCTTCGGCGAAAGAATGGGTGTGCTGCTGTGTTCCCTGCCGCTCTCAACATCCCACCGTCGCACGTGTGCTTCCGTATAAGCGATGAGCGTCTTTCCATCAGTGCTAAATCTAAAAGGCCGTGACAGCGACGAGGCGGTCATTGAGGGAATGCTGCTTTCGAGTTGGCGCACTTCAGCGCAGTGGCTACGGCACGTTTCACCTCTTCGATCGTGGAGGCGCCGGTCGCAATGATGCAGGGTTTGTTCTTAGAGGC
>JANNON010000846.1:0-3195 GCA_031399105.1 Blastocatellia bacterium
ACTGATGGCAATCCTTGCCAAGGACTCGCAAGTTGAGCTTTTGGGTGAGGCGCAGCCAAGATCCACGCCCAGCCCGACACCAACCAACATTGCTAAGCCGGATTAATCACAAAGGTTTCGCAACCCACTTGCAACCATACCTTCATCAGATTTGGTTTAACTGTGTCTGACGAGACAACTGCAGCAAAAGAACATGCTGGTCGCGTCCGCGAGATGTTCGCGCACATAGCAGGTCGTTATGATCTGCTTAATCACATCCTGTCTCTCAACGTAGACAAGAGGTGGCGGCGGCTCGTAGCGAGAAAGATTGCGCAATCGTTACCGCCGGATGGAGCTCGAATTCTGGATGTGGCCTGTGGGACTGGCGATCTTTCGCTAACGCTTTTTGAAAAGACCGGCGCAAGCGTTGTGGGAAGCGACTTCTGCCGCCCGATGTTGGATATTGCGGCGCGTAAGACCGCGAATCACGGTGCTATTCCGTTCGTGGAAGGCGATGCGCTGAATCTTCCGTTCAGAGACGGATCGTTTAACGCGGTGACAATCGGGTTTGGTCTTCGTAACCTCGCCGATGTGCGGAAAGGGTTGCAGGAGTTACACCGGGTGCTTGGTCCAAATGGGAACTTGGCAGTGCTCGAGTTCTCGCAACCAGTGATACCGGGATTTAGTTTTTTATTTCGTTTCTACTTTGAAAAGCTGTTGCCCGTGATCGGCGGCCTGGTAAGTGGATCGCGATATGCGTATGAATACTTACCTGATTCCGTGGCACGTTTTCCTAATCAGGAAAAGCTGGCGGAACTGATGCGGTCGGTTGGGTTCGAAGATGTGCAGTATCAGAACCTAACAGGAGGAGTGGCAGCTCTGCATATCGGCAGAAAGCCGGAATAACTTGAGCTTGGTTGCAAGCACTAGTTTGCAGCCATAAGAACGTAGCCTGGGTTGAGCTTCGTGGAGCGTGCGGTTGTCGGGGCCGTGCGAGTCATAACAGCTTCACTTCAGGCTACGTTCTTTTAGTAAGATTGTAGGGGCGTTCCTCCGGTTCGCCCCTCTTTTTTGCTAGCGGCACTCAACCCCGTCCAAGGGGGCACACTGAGGAACGCCCCTACAATCCGCTGTGTTATCATCCTCGCGAATTTAAGAATCCTATCTGCTTCTAAGAAACACTCTCAGAGTGCGTTCATCTCTAAAGTACAAAATCTTAGGTACACTGCGACGAATCGCGATCCTCTTGCTGGTGGTTTGGACCGTCGTCTCGCTGGTTACGCTGCTCATGGAGCTGGTTCCCGGCGATCCGGCAGTGGCAGTACTCGGCGAACAGGCGTCACCAGAGCAGTTTCAGCAATTCCGCGAGAAGCATGGACTTGATCGACCGCCATTCTTTTTCTCCTTTCCTGGTGATCCTCAGGGCGAACGTCATTTTCAATGGCACGGCGCCGACAATCGCTACACTGATTATTGGAGCGGGATCTTAAGGGGAGACATGGGTCTCTCTTTTCGCACCGACAAACCAGTTCTCGACTTGATCCTCGAGCGCTATCCAGCAACTGTAGAACTCGCCATTATCGCCCTCCTGATCGCTGTCGTAATCGCGATCCCACTCGGCGTAGTTGCAGGGAAAAACCGGGGCACTTGGATCGACAACACCGCGTCAGTCGTCGCGCTGGTTGGCATCAGCTTACCCAGTTTTGTGATCGGCCCGATGCTCGTTTACCTGTTCGCGGTTAAGCTTGGCTGGTTGGCGCCTTCGGGTCGTTTTGAGTGGAGCGACATCATCCTGCCCTCATTCACCCTCGGCGCAGCTCTTTCCGCAATTCTGACTCGTATGGTCCGGTCATCAGTCATCGAAGAATTGGGCGAAGACTATGTTCGAACCGCCCGAGCGAAAGGCTTGAGCGAAACCGTCGTCGTTTATAAGCACGTCTTAAAGAACGGATTGATTCCTGTCGTAACCATTCTGGGTTTGCAATTGGGCGTCTTACTCGCGGGAGCAATTATCACTGAAAAGATTTTCGGCTGGCCGGGTCTGGGGTTGCTCCTTGTCGACGATGGCATTGGCAAACGAGATTATCGCGTGGTCCAGGGGTGCGTGCTAGTGATCAGCATGACTTACATCATCGCCAACATGCTTACCGATATGGTTTACCGCTGGCTCGATCCCCGCATCAGGCTAAGCTGAAAGTCTCATGAACCGACTAACCGTCATAGGCCTGGTGATTGTCGCAGTGCTAGTGCTGGTCGCGCTTTTCGCACCGTGGATTGCAACTCACGACGTGGGTGCGACGAACCTGACGATTCGTTATCTACCACCGTCGGGTGAACATTTTTTCGGCACTGACGCAACGGGTCGTGATCTTTTTTCGCGCGTAGTGTTCGGCGCTCGGATCTCGCTCGAGGTTGGACTTGTGGTGGTGACGGTTTCGGCTGTGATCGGAACGTTGCTGGGCGCACTCGCGGGTTACTATGGCGGTTGGATCGATCGTTTCATTTCCGGCTACGTCTTTAATATCTTTCTCGCTTTTCCGGGTCTGCTCCTGGCGATTGCGATGGTTGCCTTTCTCGGCGCCGGGCTGAACAAACTCATCCTTGCGCTCTGTATTATTGGCTGGGTTGGATACGCGAGGTTGATTCGTGGGCAGGTTTTAAAAGTGCGCGAATATGATTTCGTCCAAGCAGCACGCGCACTGGGAGCCAGCGATGCACGCATTCTACTGCTACACATTCTCCCCAATGCGATTCAACCGTTGATTGTTCAGGCTAGCCTGGGAATGGCTGGCGCGGTACTTTCGGAAGCTTCGCTTTCATTTCTCGGTTTGGGCGTGCCGCCGCCATCACCCTCCTGGGGAGTCATGATTGAAGAGGCGCGCGATTTATCCACGCTGCAAGCGGCGCCACATGCATTGATCTTTCCCGGTCTGGCCATCGCGTTAACCGTGCTCGCATTCAATTTCATCGGTGATGGCTTGCGTGAGTATCTCGATCCACGCCAACGTGCGCGATGAGACCACTCCAGCGTCATGAGGTCAGTACCGTAACGCGCTAGCGAGTTATGGCATACAGCTCACGTGACCCGACGCTACCGGGGCCACGTCACGGTGGGTTGCCGGCGGTCGGCACTACGTTCGTCGCATGCGTGACCGGCCGGTCGTCGACGTCCGTGCCGGCGTGTCCATTGCCGGCGCGGTGACGATCGTCTTCGTC
>JANNON010000888.1:0-2380 GCA_031399105.1 Blastocatellia bacterium
AGCAGGCGCAGCCCGGCCGGATGCCGGACTCGAACTACGCGACCACATGGCTGTACACCACGACACCATCGCGGTCTACGTCTCCGGCGGCCAACCGATCCGTTGATTTGTGTATTGCGAAACCGCGAAGCACCAAAGCAATTAGCCCTGGGCCAACGCCCAGGGCTACGGTAACAAGAGGAATATCAGGGTGAAGGTCAGTACCGACACGCGTTAGCGTCGGGGTCTGTCGGTGTCCAAAGTCCAACGTCCAAGGTCGCAAGTCTCAGGTTTTCGCGGCCTTTGCCGCATCCCTTGCGGAAAGCCTATGGCTTTCCGACTACGGCTAAGACCGGATAGGCTACGCCTCTAGGAAGCGGCCGTGGATTACAGCGACGCCTGAATCTCATCCGCTACTAAGTAAACCAGATGCGTTCGCCCGCAATAATTTCTACACTCCAAGCGGATCCGTACCCAAGTCCGGTTGCGTTACGAGATCCACGGTTTTCATACCCTGCCCGCACTGCTTCCGCTCAACTTTCTTCTCGACCGATTCCTTGCATCTGGCATACAGTCCGCCCGCCTCGCAAGGAAACTGAAGTTCTGAGCCTTGCACCACCTCGAAACTCCAAACTCGGAACTCACTACTGTTTCCCTTAAATAGCGCTGAGAGGATGGTTCGAGACTTTGCAACTTCACTCCTCTTAGTCAGCTATTCTCACGAAAGGAGCCCCCCTGATGGAGAAGAACTGGTCTCGGATCTGGCAAGACTTCCAGATTATCGTTCTCTTTCTTGCACTGACAATCACCCTAGAGGGCTTGTTTTTGTTTGGATTCAATAAGGCCGTGTACCACGACACCATCGCGGTCTACATCTCCGGCGGCTAAACGCTCCGCTAAGGCCCGGCGTCGTACGCGTAGTTTTAAGACGACGAGCAATATCAGGTAAAAGACTCGAAGGTGCGGGAAGAAGAGTCCGGAGCTCAAGGCTAGCAGGCCATATCGTTTGAGCGCGAAGAGAATGAGAAGGCCGACGCTCAGGTGAAGGCAAGCATGATTATCAGGAATGGGAGACCAACGTTGTCAGCAGTATCACTAAGGCCCACCGCCAACTTGTTGACACTGACGGCCTTCTTACTTTGCGCCAGGGTGGTAGGAGGTTGAGAGGTTGGCGCGGATGTCTTTGAGGGTGAGCCAGGCGGGTTTGAATTCGCCGCGGGAGTAGAGTTCGGCTTGGTCGAGGTAGTGAGGGCTCCTGGGATCGCCGCTTGCACCGAATGTGTGGATTGAGAGTGCTCGCACGGTGTGAGTTGAGAGTGCTGGCACGGTCTGTCTCGAGAGTTGCCGCACGGTTGGGTCAGATAGAGGTGGCGCGACGGGATTGACCCGGTCGCTGCCGCTTGCGGTTCTGATTTCATTTGGTAATCGCGGATGGTTTCGCGTAAACGTAGTTCGCAAATCCCAGTGGTCAAAAAACGCAGCCTTCTGACTAACAACTCCAGAACTAACTCCAGCACCAACTCCAGCACCAACTCCAGCAGCAGCAAGTCCGCCTGGTCCAAACTCGACGACGCTTACGTAGGTTGCACCGGCGCGGCCGTAGCGGCGCTTTTGGCCGGTTACGCTTCTTGAATAGAAGGTAAAGACAGCGCCGTCATTTCCATTGACGCCGGCGATTGGAAAGCTGGGCCGCGCGTCGGAGAACTGTTCGTCTTTGCTTTCATCGATTCTTTGGAGGCGGTTGATCTCACCCCAGGGGATCCGCCACGTGCCGGAGGTCTGACCTTCAACGTGGGCGGACGAGGCCGTCCGCGCTCCAAGTGAAGACAGGTTGGCGGACGAGGCGGTCAGCGCTCCAAGTGAAGAGAGTTCGTCGAGGACGTCGTTGAGTCTTGCTATACGCCAGTCTGCTGTTATCAGCGCTGGCCTGTCTCTCGCGGCCATGCGGTCGCGCCAGAAACTGAAAATTGTCATGGCAATGGAATCCGTCGTTGCGCGATGGTCCCAGGCCTTTAGCTGATCGTGAACCTCGCGAAGTCGCTCGGTGCGAGTCGTATTCGTGGAAGCAATGCCGTCGCGCGCAGCGGCTTCGAGTTCAGGAAGCAACTGTGGCAGCAACTCGTCGGCGCTGATCACTCGCGTATCAAAAGCCGTGCGCGCGAATTCTTCAAACGTCCAGTTAGACTTCGTCGAAAGAATCTGGCGTGCGATGCGGCCGCGAGGATTGTCACCTTCCTGGACCATGTATTTTGGATAGTCTGCCGGCTTAGGATTACCTTCGCTCGTTAACAGAAACGGCGTGGTGTTGCAGTTTTGCATCCAGCCCGTACTCGGATTCGCCATTTGCGGTAGCTCTTCGATCGAATGATAGCCACGCCACTCAGTGGCAGGATCACTTCCG
>JANNON010000902.1:0-6187 GCA_031399105.1 Blastocatellia bacterium
GGTAGAAGCGATCGGGAATGATGGCGAGTGAATTTGCCGGTTAAAATGAGGTCAGTACCACCGCGCGATAGAGACTGTGTGTAAACTAACCCGCTGTGTTAGGAAGACCAGATGGGCAGTCTCACTGTCAGGAAGGTGGACCCGCGTGAGTTTGGGCGCAATGAAGATCGATAGAATCTTGAATCTGCCAACTGACCTTGAAACTAAGACAACTTGAAGCGGGGACAGGGTCCACCTTCCTGACAGTGAGACTACGTATCTTGATTTGTCTCCTTAGACCTTGAGTTTTCGCACCGTCTCGGTAGCGAGTGGGGGATCGACAATCACTCAACCAGCGCGTCATGAGATCAGTACCACCGCGCGGTAGCGGGTGAGGTGTTGCGTTGAGTCGAGCATAAAACCTTGAAGAACATTTGGCGCACCCCACCCGCTACCGCGCGGTGGTACTGACCTCATCAACTCACAGTTCAATCTTGATCCAGCCGTCCTCAACAAACACCTTGAAGACTTCCACTTTTTCACTGGTGTTAAGGCACCGTCCTGTACGCACGTCAAACTCCCAACCATGCCAGTCGCACTCGATCGTGTGACCTCGTAATCTCCCCTCGGCCAGCGGTGCGCCTTTGTGCGGGCAAAAGTTGTTGGTGGCATAAAAGTCGCCATTGACGTTGTAAAGCGCCAGCTCGTTTCCGTTTGAGAGTTCTACGGTAACGCAACGCCCGGAAGTGACGTCTTCGACGCGCCCTACGGTAATTATGGCGCGCTCATCCGACTGGCTTTGTCCCCCAGAGTTGGTATCAAATGATTGCATGGACATTGAACAACTGCATTGAATCGTAACAAAACAGAATTTGAAGAGCCAACGAAGCAAGATTTACCCGCACCCTGCGTTCTTTGTTTGCGGCGCAATACTTTCTCTCCTCGCGTCGATAATAATCAGACGAGGGGGAACAAAAAGAATGGAGACGAGGATGAATAAGACTTTTTCTAAACTTTCTGGCGCGCTGCTGATGATGGTGTTGCTTACAAGCCAGGGCTTCGCCCAAACCAGCGATCAGAACGCGAGCGTCGCAACCAGATCGCTTACCCGTGTCGTCGTCACTGGCGACTCAGTGGTCAAGGCGCAACCCGATACCGCAAGTTTGACGCTTTCCGTAGTAACACAGGCAACTCGTGCACTTGATGCCCAACAGCAGAACGCTAACAAAACAGATGCGGTGATGAAGGCTCTTAAGAATGCAATCGGTGCGGGCGCCGAGATCAAAACCAGCGGCTACAGCCTCCAGCCGCAACGCGTCTACAAAGAGAATCAACCGCCAACCATTGTGGGTTATGAAGCACGCAATAGCATTACAGTGACGTTGAGTGATCTTTCCAGGGTCGGTTCGCTTATCGATGCCGCAGCCCAGTCTGGCGCAAACGATGTTTCCGGCGTTGCTTTCACTTTGCGGCAGGATCGCCCGTCGCGTGACGAGGCCTTGCGGCAAGCTACGCGCGAAGCCGTCAGCAAAGCTCAAGTCGTCGCGAGCGCACTGGGAGGAAAAGTTGTTCGCATCGTTGAGGTTAACGAGGAAGGGACAGTGCGTCCTCAGCCCACGTACGATCGAATGGAAATGAAGTCAGCTCAAGCATCCACACCGATTGAAATTGGAACGCTTGAGATCACTTCGCGAGTGCAGTTGGTGGCGGAAATCGAGATTGCATAGTCGGTCAAATGACCCTCCGGGCCGCCGTAGAATCTTTCACCCGTAACTATCCCGCCTTTTTTCAGCGCTATCTCTGAGTCATTCGGAGGTAGCGCTGACCTTTGTATGTTTAGAGGCAGCAGCGTGAGCGGAAAGCATCTTGCATGGAAGATCCTCTTGCGCGGCTAAGTGAAAAGGAACTTTTAGGAATGCGTTGGCCCCCACGAGTATGAAGGCGTTTCGTTTCAACTGAAACGAACTTGAAACAGAAGTAGGAGGAGTCTAATGGCCAGATACCGCGACTATCCGGACGATGATCGCAACAATAACGCACGCAATGAGGGATTCGAACGGGACCGTCCCTGGAACTTCAACGAGAGTTACGGTGAAGGCAGACGTTCGGAAGATGACTACCGGCAGGAACGTTTTGGAAGTGGCAGGTTTGGCGAGCGGGCAGACTACCAGCGAGATGAACCACGCTTCACGGGATCCTATGGCGCTCCTCGCCAACCCGATTATTCACGTCAATCATCCGACCGCAATTACGAGGGCCGCGGGCGAATGGATTATGGTCCGGCGCGATCGAGATTGCGCGTTCGCGACATTATGACCAGAGATCTAGCGGTTGCCACTCGAGACAGCAGCCTGGTTGAGATTGCGCTCATGATGAAGGAAGAGGATACCGGCGTCATACCAATCGTCGACCACGAACTCAGGGAAGGAAACGGCGGCGCAAACTCAGGCGAGCGACGCGCACCATCCAGCGGTTACAGCCAGGGCAAGCTCATCGGCCTGGTGACTGATCGGGACATCGTGGTCCGCGGCGTCACGGAAGGAAAAGACGGCGCTACTACGCGTGCAGAAGAGATTATGTCCACCGACATCGAGACGGCCCGGCCGAACGATCGAGTGATTGACGTGATTCGCAAGATGGCCCAGAAGCAAGTTCGCCGCATTCCGGTGGTTTCAGAAAATGGTTATCTGCGCGGAATGGTTTCTATGGGGGACATCGCCCTGGAAACGGAAGCCGATCGTGAACTAGCTGAAGCGCTGGAGGAGATCTCGAAAGAGTCGTCGTTCTGGGGCCGGATATTCAACTAGAGCGGCTATTAATCGTACGTCCCTGGTCTTAAGTCCCTGGTCGTAAGTCTTTGGTCTTTGACTTTGGACTTTCGACCTTGGACTTTGGACTTTAAATTTGTTCGGCCCGCTTCCAGCTTTCAGTTATTTGTCTTATCCTGACTCTAATGGCAAAGCCCAAGCGCGAGTTCTCTTTCTTGGCAATCGGCGGACGTGTGCGTCCGTCCGGACGCTTATGGAGTCCGGCGGCCGATGTTTATCGCACTAACGATGGCTGGCTTGTAAAGGTCGATCTTGCCGGCGTGTGTGCAGATGATCTCCACATAGAGATCACCGGTTCGGGATTGAGGCTCGCGGGTTGTCGTCGCGACACCTTTTTTCGAGAAGGCTTCGTTTATCAGCAAATGGAGATCACTTACAGCCGTTTCGAGAAGACGATTCAATTCCCCTGTGCGATTGAAGGAGCCAGTCTGGAACATCAATACAGCGATGGCTTTTTAATCATCAAGTTACATTGCGAGTGAAAGATTGAGTGAGCTTAATGCCTGAAACTCTAAACACTCCCAATTCCGACTCAGCGGCCCAACCCGAGCCGAGCAGCGAGAATCCAGCGCAGCCAGCCGCGATTGAAACCGAGGGCGAAGCCGGGCGTTTGCTAACTCCCGGTGCCGACGGCACGCCTTTTGAAATCCCGATTCTGGCGCTGCAAAACACCACCATCTTTCCGGAGACAGTGGTGCCTCTTGCGGTGGGCCGACCGCGTTCTGTTGCTGCAGTTGAATCCGCCCTGGCTACACCGGAGAAGCTTCTCGGGTGTATTACCGTCAAGCCCGAGAGCACGAACGGCTCTGGTGAGGCGCGTCCTGCTGATCTTTATGAGGTTGGCACCCTCGTGATGATCAAACGTATGGAACGCGTCGAAGATACGATGCACATCATTGTGCAAGGAACAGAACGCGTAAAGATCCTTGAGTGGAAGCTGGAGGATCCATCCCTGCGCGCGGTGGTACAGATTCTACCGACGGTGAAGATCGTTGACCCGGAAGAAGTCGAGGCCACGAAACGCAATCTCCAGGCGATGATTCAACAGGCGTTGGCGCTGTTACCTGGCATTCCACCAGAGATTCGGGTCGCGATTCTGGGTTCGGTTGAGCCGGTCCGGCTCGCCTATTTTCTCGGATCGATTCTCAACCTTGGGGTTGAACAGGAACAGAAGATGCTCGAAGCCAACACGGCCGACGAGCTGCTGCGTCTCGGACACACGTACATGGCTCGCGAACTGGAGATCATTCAGCTTCGTTCAAAGATCGCCAGCGAAGCACAGGGTGAGATGGACAAGGCACAGCGGGATTACATCCTGCGCCAGCAGTTGAAGGCGATTCAGAAAGAGTTGGGAGAAGACGAGACGGGTGAAATCGCCGAAGCCCAAATGCTGCGCGAACGATTGGCAAGCGCGGAGCTTCCCGAAGAGGTGCGCACTGAAGCTGACCGCGAGTTGAAGCGTCTCGAGAAACTTCCGCAAGCCGCGCCCGACTATCACGTCATTCGCACTTATCTGGAATTCATTCTGGAACTGCCCTGGCTGAAGTCGTCCGAGGACAAGCTGGATCTAAAAGAGGCGCGCCGGATTCTCGATGAAGACCATTACGGCCTCGACGATGTAAAGCAACGCATCCTCGAGTTTCTTGCGGTCATCAAGTTACGACCAGACGCAAAGAGTCCCATCCTTTGCTTCGTTGGCCCGCCAGGCGTCGGCAAGACTTCGCTGGGAAGATCCATTGCTCGGGCCCTGGGCCGGCAGTTTGAGCGGCTTTCGCTCGGTGGCGTTCGTGATGAAGCGGAACTGCGCGGGCATCGCCGCACATACGTCGGGGCCATGCCCGGAAGGATCGTTCAATCAATCAGACGCGCGGGCGTGAATAACCCGGTGATGATGCTGGACGAGATCGACAAGCTGGGCGCGGATTATCGTGGCGACCCGTCAGCCGCGTTACTCGAGATTCTCGATCCCCAACAAAACAATTCTTTCCGTGATCACTATCTCGACCTGCCGTTCGATCTGTCGAAGGTCTTCTTTATTGCGACGGCGAATCAACTCGGGCCGATACCACCGCCGTTACGCGATCGCATGGAAGTTATTCAGCTCGCCGGCTACAGCGATCGAGAGAAACTGGAGATTGCTAAACGTTACCTCGCGCCGCGGCAAATTCAGGAAAATGGTTTGCGGGAAGGGCAACTTACAATTGAGGATTCGGCAATTGAGCTGATCGCTACACGCTACACACGTGAAGCCGGGGTCAGACAACTCGAACGCAACCTCGGACGCGTTGCGCGCAAGGTGGCACTGAGAATCGCAGAGGGTGAAGCGGAAACAGTGACAGTCTCGGGTGAAGACGTGCCCGAGTATCTTGGCCCACCGCGTTTTTATCCGGAACAGGCACGCAAAGAACTGCCCGCAGGCGTTTCTACAGGAATGGCCTGGACCGAGATGGGCGGCGAAGTGTTGTTCATTGAAGCTACGCTTTTGCCCGGCGGTCGTGGGTTAACGATCACCGGCCAACTGGGCGAAGTGATGCAGGAGTCAGCGCGAGCAGCACAGTCTTTTCTTTGGTCGCATGCTGCCGATTTCGGGATCCAGCCTGAGATGTTTCAGTCATATGGCGTGCACCTTCATGTTCCAGCCGGCGCGATTCCCAAGGATGGGCCGAGTGCGGGCGTAACTATCACCGCCGCACTCGCATCCCTTTACACCGGACGACGAGTGCGGCCTGACACCTCAATGACGGGGGAAATTACATTATCCGGTTTGGTGTTTCCAGTTGGCGGGATCAAAGAGAAAGTGCTCGCCGCGTACCGCGCAGGGATTCGTAGGATCATTTTGCCCGCGCGAAACGAAGCCGACGTTGACGATATTCCGGCAGATGTGCGGAAAGAGCTGACACTGGTTTTTGTGAATCGGATAAATGAAGTAATCGATTCAGCGCTGGAAGTGTTGGTAGCGAATCCGCCGCCACCACTTCAGCCAACTGCGGGTATGGAGCAGGCAGGCCGCCAACCTGAACCGCAGCCTCTCACAGTGCGACAAAGTTAAAGCAGACGAACAAGATCGGGTAGGAGGCGGTGTCACCGCCGCCGTCCTCCCACACCACCGTACGTACGGTTCCGTATACGGCGGTTCATGAAGTCCACTGAAGATAGCGCAGTTGAGACAGCAGCAACTTAATTCGACCACTGCGGACTACAACGCTCGCCTGCTTCCGAGCAGAGAATTCTCTCCTTGCCGTGACCTTTGACGCACCCAAGCCTTCCTCTCGCCAATTCCGTTGGCTACCCTCCGGGTGGGAGTCGAGCATCTCAGCTCTTCTATCTGCGTCTCCTATGGTCATCGAAATTCAAGTCTCCATTCTGTGACTTCACGTTTG
>JANNON010000919.1:0-2577 GCA_031399105.1 Blastocatellia bacterium
AATACACCTGGGAGTGGGTGACGACGCTTTCGCTAAACACGGATGGATATAGCCGAAATTGGGGCGGAACCGGATGCACCGCGATCGATTGGAACGCGAATGGCGGAATGGGTTCCCCTCGGTCTCAGACCGCGATCGAAGACGTAGCCGCTCGGCTCGTCGTTTCGCCGATGCGCTACGCAAACCTCAACATTGGTTGGATGCGATTTTATGCGATCGATGCATCTTGGCCGACGATCGATCGATACGCAACCGGCTGGGATTGGTACCAACTGATTTGGGATACGCGACGAGAATATGCGGGTCCGCGCATTCCGGGCGGCATGGCCGATGGCCATGTGGCGAAGTTTGGACGTGAGAAATTCGTCGGCTATTACGTCGACACACCGAGCCAAACCGAAGCGAATACGTACAACGAATACTGCGCGAAAATGGACCAGAAGAAGCTCTGGCCTTTCTGGGCTGGTACGCGGGAAGTATCAGAACCGCAAGCGCCGGCGACTGGGCTCGACACGAAAGATTCAACTTGTTTTGAAACGTTCTTTACGGCGCTCAGAGAGTCCTATCTTACGAGTTCTCGCTTCCCGCATATTCTCTTGTCACTGATAGAATGACCTCATAATCCAAAAGAGAAGAATCTACCGGAGTCCAGGATGCCGACACACCAGTTCACAAATCGTCTGATCAAAGAAACCAGTCCCTATCTTTTGCAGCACGCGCATAACCCTGTGGATTGGTACGCGTGGGGCGAGGACGCGTTCGAGAAGGCAAGAAACGAGAACAAACCGATTCTCCTCAGCATCGGCTACTCCGCTTGTCACTGGTGTCATGTTATGGAGCACGAGTCGTTCGAGAACGAAGCGATTGCGCAGTTGATGAACGACAATTTTGTGAACATCAAAGTCGATCGCGAAGAGCGTCCGGACCTCGACCAAATCTACATGAACGCCGTGCAGATGATGACGCATCACGGCGGCTGGCCCATGACCGTGTTCCTGACCCCGGAAGGCGTTCCTTACTACGGTGGCACATATTTTCCACCGGTCGACCGCCATAACATGCCGGGCTTTCCGCGGGTGTTGGAAAGTGTCGCCCAGGCTTATCGGGAAAAACCCGATGACATTGCCGAAACGGGTCAATCGATTCTTAGGGAATTAAAGCGTTTGAGCAGCGCGTCTGAGTCTAAAGAGATTCTCTCGATAGATCTGCTCGACGCAGCGTATGCAGGAATGATCCGAGGCTATGATGCGACGAACGGCGGGTTTGGAAATGCGCCGAAGTTTCCCCCGGCTATGACGCTCGAGTTTCTGCTGCGCACTTATCATCGCACGGGGACGCATGAGGCGCTCGATATAGCGCGCGTGACCGCACGAAAAATGGCTGAGGGTGGAATTTACGATCAACTCGGCGGCGGGTTTCACCGTTACTCAACCGACGCGAAGTGGCTAGTGCCTCATTTCGAGAAGATGCTTTACGACAATGCACTCCTTTCGCGGTTCTACCTGCATTACTACCAGATTACCGGCGATGACTTTGCCCGCCAGATCGTCGAAGGTGTTCTGGATTACGTCGTGCGCGAGATGACCGATGCACGCGGAGGTTTCTATTCCACCCAGGACGCGGATTCCGAGGGTCATGAAGGAAAATTCTTCGTTTGGAGTCTCGATGAAATAACGCAGGTCCTTGGCGAAGCGGATGCCGGTCCGTTCGCGGCCTATTACAACGTCACTGAATCGGGCAACTTCGAAGACCAAAACATTCTCAACGTGGCGCGCACCTTGGATGAGGTTGCCAGTGCGCACAACATCACGCCAGGCCAGCTCTCGGAGATTCTCGAGCGCAGCAGGACCAAACTTTTTAATGTACGCGAACAACGAATCAAACCTGCGCGTGATGAAAAGGTGATTACTTCATGGAATGGCCTGATGCTGGCCAGTTTCGCGGAAGCTGCCGCGGTGCTCGAGCGAAAGGATTACGCCGAAGTCGCGCGGAGCAACGCGGCTTTTGTCCTGGACAACTTGCTGCGTGAAGGCTTGCTGCTTCGCACTTCCAAAGACGGAGCGGCGAAATTGAATGCTTATCTTGAAGACTACGCGTTCTTCGCCGATGGCTTACTGCAATTGTTCGAGACTACCGGTGAACTGCGCTGGTTGGAAGAAGGGCTCGGTTTGGCAAACAAGATGATTGAAGAGTTCTGGGACGAAGCCGATGGCGGATTTTTCTTCACTGGGAAGAGCCACGAAAATCTGATTGTGCGCAACAAGGACTATTTTGATAACGCGACGCCTTCGGGAAATTCCGTGGCCGCTGATGTCTTGTTGCGGCTCGGGCTGATTACTGACAACGAAGATTTCAAACGGCGGGCCATCACAGTGCTGCGTTTGATTGCCGATACTGCGCGGCGATACCCGTCCGGTTTTGGAAGAGCGCTTAGCGCGCTGGATTTTCATCTGAGTCAGCCAAAGGAAATTGCAATCATTGGGCAGGCTGAAGCGTCCGACACCCAAGCGCTGACGCGTGAGATCTGGTCACGCTACCTGCCAAACAAAGTGGTGGCGATGAACACCTCGAATAATC
>JANNON010000933.1:0-2858 GCA_031399105.1 Blastocatellia bacterium
CGTGGTTCGATTGAGGTCGATGGTCGCAGCAATACGCTGATCATCACCGACGTGAAGGACAATATCGAAGCAGTACGACAACTGGTTGCGATTCTCGATCAGCCTGAACCGCAGGTCGAAATCGAAACTCGAATTGTGATAGCGCAACGTAACTTCAGTCGCGACCTTGGTGCTCAACTTTCTGCCGGCGTCGTGAATCTAGGTAATGGTGGTCTCGGAAATCTTTCGACGCTGCCGTCCACCGGAACATCCAACGGTTCCGGAAGTGGTTCGGGATCCGGAAGCGGTTCGGGTACGACTGGTCCCACCAGTGGTCCTAATCCGTTTGGTGTCTTCGGCGGATTGGCTGGTACTAACCAGCCGCTCGGCTCACTCGGAGCGGCGGCGGCCAGCACGGTAATCGGTTTGACTACCGGCATCTTCGGCACCGCTCAAATTAGTGCCTTGCTGTCGCTGGCGGAAACACGTGGTACTGCCAAAACAGTTGCCACGCCACGCGTGACTGCTCTCAACAATCGTCCCGCACAGATTGAGAGTGGGCAGCAGATTCCAGTGCAAACAACTCAGGCAGCTGGCGGCACCGCCGTGGTTACGACTACTTTCGTTTCCGTACCTCTGCGTCTCGCTATTACTCCGCAGATTACCGATGTTGGTACCGTGGTCCTCCGCGTCACGATCGAGAACAACACCGTCAACACCGGCATTGCAGTAGGTGGCGTACCGGGAATCGATACGCAACGCATGCAGTCTGAAGTGCTGGTTCCAGATGGCGGCACCACGGTAATGGGTGGTGTGCTGGCTGATACTGAAGGTGAAACTCGTTCACGCACACCCGGCCTGGCTTCCATTCCAATCGTTGGCAATCTCTTCAAACGCAAACTGACCACGCGGTCTAACAGCGAGATTCTGTTCTTCATCACGCCGCACATCTATCGTCCAGATTACCAGGGACGACCAACGTCCGGCGCTGCAAGCACAGGCCCACGCATTACCACCATTCAGCAGCCGGTCCCGTTGGGCAATCCGCAGAGCAACACGCCGACTCCAACGCAGTTGCAACAGCCGGACCGCCAGCAACAGAACAACAACCGTGACCAGCTTTTGCAAGCTCCGACTCCGAACGCACCGGGTCAGGGATCTCCGACTGCTCGTCCTGGCGCTCTGGGTGGAGCACGCCCGTAAGGGAGGTCCATTCATGTTCAGGAAGACTCTTGAGACAGTGATTGAACGCACCGAGGGCAGCCTCGGTGCGCTCATCATGGGAACTGACGGTATCGCCGTGGAAAAGGTTTTCGGGGAGGCCGGACAGGAGGCTAACCTCGATGTAGCCGCGGCTGAGTTCACATCTCTTGTTCGCGGTGCCCAGCGATCGGGAAATGAAACAGGACTCGGTGAACTACGCGAGTTGGTCGTGTCGCTGGAGCATTCGATACTGGCGATGCGAGTACTCAGCCGTGACTACTTCGTGGTGTTGGCCATCAAGCCTGACGGAAATCTCGGTCGAGCTCGTTATGAACTACGGAAGGCCGAGTTGCTGTTGGCTAGCGAGTTCCAGATTTAAGCAAGTGCGAAGAACCTATCCACAGATTACACAGATTACACAGAACAGACAGGACTAAGAACACAGACTAGTAACCGTGCCAATTGACGTTGCTAGCAAAGTTCGCGCTTAAATCTGTGGCATCTGTGAAATCTGTGGATGTCTCTTTTCAGCAGGGTAAACAGGATCATGACAAAAACATCTTGCAGGTTAATACTCCTGCTTTTCGTAGCCGCGCTCGCCGTCACCTCGGCCAGCGCGGCTTCGCTTATTGGCAAAGTAACCGAAGTTCACGAAGGTGACCTGGTGACGATCTTGAGTCTCAACCGGCCAGTCAAGATTCGCCTTATGGCCGTCGATGCTCCCGATAAAGATCAACCTTATTTTGAAGTAGCAAGACAACATCTTTCGGATCTCGTGCTCGATAAGTTGGTGCTGGTCGAGTACTCAGGGCTGGTGGAAAGTCGTTACATTCTAGGCAAGATGATCCAGGGCAATTTGGATATTGGCGCACAGATGCTCCGTGACGGCGTTGCCTGGTACGACGTGAACGAGGCCAGTCGCCTGAAGGAACCTGAGCGCGACGCTTATCAGGAGACTGAGAAACTAGCTCGGAGCGAACATCGCGGGCTTTGGCAGGATCAGACATCCGTCTCACCCTGGGCCTTCCGAGCATCTTTGGTTGTGAAACCGGTGGCCCTAGTACCCGCGCCGAAGCAGAACTTAAAAACTGAACAACCCAGGGAGCCAATCGGACTCACGAATCAGGACTTCATGCGAGCCGTCGGAAATAGAGGTGACGGTGCTCTACGAGCCCCGGAGTTGAGTGGCGCAGAGTTTTCCGACTGGAAAACTTTGTCTCCGCAAGGCTATGACTTCAGCGTGCTCGTTCCCGGAACATCGCTCGAGCAAGGCGCCACCATTCCCACAGGGACAGGGAAGAATATTGACTACAATGTCGCAATCGGCAACTACGGCGGCGCCACTTATCTAGTAATTTGGGGAAGCGGTCCACGCGATGAAAGACCAATTGCAGGGGTCATGGATGACATTGCAACTGGCCTTACGGATCGAATGAATGAGGGACTTGCGCTCCAGCACTCCAGCGTTGTTTTGAAAGTATCTCGCACAGGAGATTTGAAGCTTGGGCTGATGAGCGGCGCCGAGTACAAATTGTCTGACGGGCGTGCGAATGGAGTTCTGAGAATCTTTATCAAGCACACACGAACCGAGCGGCATATCTATTTGCTTGGGGCGATTCTCTACCAAATTGTGACTGGTACGCCACCGCATATGGGCAGGACGCAACGCGATCGTT
>JANNON010000109.1:0-4901 GCA_031399105.1 Blastocatellia bacterium
CCACGGAGGGACACCCCTACAATCCCGAGAGCGTTGGAAGGTTTAGTCGATCTGGTAGGTGGCGACGCTGGTGGGAGTTTCAAAACACCGCACTTTGTAGATCTGCACGCGGTCATCTCCTACGCGCGACGCAACTCGCTCGAGCACATACTTCGCAAGGTTCTCCGCTGACGGTTGCAACAGATCGAAGGGCGCCAACTCATTGATGTTGCGATGATCCAAATACTGCACGACTTCATCAGCCGCCGCTTTCAGCTCGACAAAATCCACCAGCAAGCCGATGTTATCGAGTTCGCGGCCCCGAGCGTAGATCTCAATCTTGTAGTTATGGCCGTGCAGGTTCTCACACTTGCCTTTGTACTCTCGTAGTTGGTGAGCGCTCGAGAAGTTGCGCTCAATCATCACTTCAAATTGTCCTGGCATGGATTCAGTCTAGGCAAGTGCGAGGTCCAATGTCCAATGTCAAAGAAGAGCTGTCCACAGATTTCACAGATGACACGGATTCGAAGAACAGCTTTGAGCTTTGTGCTTTGTGCTTTGAGCTTTGTGCTTTGTGCTTTTGAATCTGCGTCATCTGTGTAATCTGTGGATCGCTTTTATCCGACATTGGACATTGGACTTTGGACTTTGGACTGGTCCCGAAACACCAACGCGAGATCCCCAATCCGCGACGTCACCCGACACTGCGGCAAGCTCTGCAAAAATATTCTTCCGTAACTCTTGGTTCGCAGTCGCGGATCCAACACCGCCAGCACTCCGCGATCAGTTGTGCTGCGAATCAATCTGCCGAGCCCCTGCTTCAAACTGATGATCGCCTGCGGCACGCTGTACTCATGGAAACTCGAACCGCCTTCTTCTTCAATGAATCGCTGGCGTGCGGCGACAATCGGATCCGTAGGCACCGCAAACGGCAGCTTATCGATGATCACACATGACAATTGTTCGCCGCGTACGTCCACGCCTTGCCAGAAACTCGAAGTAGCAAACAGAACCGCGTTTGGCGTTTCGCGAAAGCGCGTCAACAACTGGCTCTTCGCTGCAGTTCCCTGCAACAGGCAGTAATAATCGAGTTCAGGCATCGCAAGATCATACAGCGACTGCATCCCGGCGAGGCTGGTCGAAAGCACAAAGGCCCTTCCCTTGGTCGCATTCACGATCTTGATGACTTCCCTGGCAGCAGCTTCGGCCCATTCCGCCGAACGCGGCTCCGGCATCGTTGCCGGCAGATAAAGCATGGCCTGTGTCTGGAAATCAAAAGTTGATTCGGCGATCAGGTCTTCAGCTTTATCGAGGCCC
Source organism: Blastocatellia bacterium (assembly GCA_031399105.1). Classification (GTDB taxonomy): domain Bacteria; phylum Acidobacteriota; class Blastocatellia; order Pyrinomonadales; family Pyrinomonadaceae; genus PSRF01. The sequence goes on from JANNON010000109.1 coordinate 1,297, forward strand.
AGCCGCTCGCGTATGAACCCGAAATGACCTGCGCTTGAAAGTGTTGCCGAGGTCAGCACGACGGTATCGACCTCGCCAAACAACTTGTCTTCCAACAAGCCGGAAACGTCGATCGGTGACGCACGGAGAAAAATCCCGCGGCCGCGCCGCTCAATCCAGTAGACAAACTTCTTATCATCGCCCGTAACAACGAAGCGCAGATCGAATCGGGCCTGCCGGATACGCCGCACCAGATTGTCGATATCGCCGGGCTTCTCTCTAAGAACATCGAGCGTTGCTTCAAGTCGTGCCAGCGCACCATCCATTGCCACGTAGAGATCACCGAGCGGCGTCGAGTTTAGACGACCATCGCTGTCTCGCTTCACAAACGAACCCGGGATGATGGGAAATCTGCCTTCGTCGCCCCGACCCATCCGAAATGCCATCCAGAAAGCTTCGGAAAAACGCGATGCACGTGCGGCACTGTTGCTGACTTCGCGCGCAGCATCCGTATCCTCGATGTTTACGTAGCCAATGTCGCGCAGCAGATCATCAACCTGATAGTTCGACACCTGCGCGCCGAAATATTCTGAAGCGACATCTTCAATAAGATGGGCCTCGTCGAGAATGACTGCGGAGTAGTCTGGCAAGACGCTGCCGTAAGCGCTGTTTCGGAGCGCGAGATCTGCGAAGAACAGATGATGGTTCACGACGACAATGTCGGACTCGAGCGCGCGATTGCGCATGCGCGTGATGAAACAGGGTTCAAAGTCGGTGCACTTCTGACCGAGACAGGTTTCTGAACGCGCGTCGATATGTCGCCAAAATGAGAGCGACTCAGGCAGGTTCGCAAGCTCAGCGCGATCGCCGGTCGCCGATTCTTTAGCCCAGTGTGTGACTTCCTCGAAGTAATCTACTTCATCCAGTCCTTCCAATACTGGCGCGCTTTCGGCGCGGCCGAGTCGCGTCAGACAAACGTAGTTGCTTCTTCCTTTCATCGATGTCGCCGTGAATTTCTTTGGCAACACACCTTGAAGAAACGGAATGTCTTTCTCCATCAACTGCTCTTGCAAATTCTTTGTGCCGGTTGAGACGATCACGCGGCCGCGACCACCCACCGCGGCGGCGACTGCCGGCACGAGGTAGGCGAGCGTTTTACCGGTGCCAGTGCCGGCTTCGACGATCAGGTGGCGTCGTTCTTCAAACGCCCGCATCACCGCCTGTGCCATTTGGACCTGGCCGGGACGATATTCATATTCGGGATGCGCCTGAGCGATGAGGCCTTCAGGGCCAAAGATTGATTGCATACTTAAAACCTATCCACAGATTACACAGATTTCACAGATGAAGTGCTGAACAGCTAAGAACATGCTTTGAGCTTTAACCTGGCAAGACTTTTCCTTACCTGGTCGTCTTGGCCCTTTCGGCTGCTTTATCTGTGAAATCTGTGGATGCTTTATTCTTTTACCGACTCGATCTCGGAGAGCGCCTTTTTAGTAGCGTTCAAGAGCGCTTCTGGTCCAACCGGCGCGCCGGTCGCTTTCTTCATCCACAGATCGGGAACGACGCTACCAACTGTAGCCATGCGCTCGAACTCCGCACCGATACTTCCAGCCTTCTCCATCTGTCCTTCGATCTGAAAGGCAATCAAATGCCCAATCGGATAGTCCGGTAAGTAAAGAAACGAATCGATCATGTGCGAATAGATGCCGAGCAACACCACGTCGCGCTTTCCGAAGACAGGTGCGTAATACTTATTCCAAATATCCTTCGAGATCTGAATCGTAGCATCCTTCAACTGCGCGGGCGTCGCGTTTGGATGATCGTACATCCAATGCCAGACCCCCATATCAACAAGTGCGACTCCCGCGATCTCAAACGTTGCCCAAAAATCGTTCAAGGTCTTTAAGGCTTCGCTCTGCGCGTCGGGTTTGGCCAAACCAAGCAACTCGAGATCCTTATTCTGAAAGACGAATGCGAGCGCCTCGGTAAATGCAGTATTCGGCACACCCTGCAACAGCGTGAAATCGATATCGTTTAGCGACAAAGTCTGCTCAACATTGTGCCCCATTTCATGCACCGCAATGTTGAAACCCTTGTAGTTCATCCCGCCTTTTTCGACGCGTGTGCGCAAGTGGGTCTTCGCTGAACGCATGCCGGCCCCCATCGCATGACCCGAACCGCGAGCGGGATCTACCACGATGTTGTTCGCCAGATACTCGGCTCGTTCTTTGGAGAACCCGAGCTTCAACAAAAGATTCGGAATGTCCTGCTTGTAGTGCTCAGCAGTCGGATAACGCTTGGCGACCATCGCATCCAGTTGTGCTTCCGTGTAGGCGCCGCGCGGTCGAAAACCGTTGTACCAAATATCGAACGGTTCCAAAGGCCGGCCCAGCTTCTTCGCAACCAACTTCGCAACCTGCGGCACGAGTGACGAAGCTAGCACTTGTTCCAGCATCGCCTTCATCCGCGCCTCTGGAATCTCTCGGCCCTCATCGAAGCTGCGAGCGATATGAGTGGGTGCAGTCGGCGAATACGGATCGACTTTTCGGGCAGCCTGGTACGTCAAGAGTAACTTTGCATAACGAGTATCTGGCTCAGGTCGATTGAGATTTCCAGGCGAGGCAGTAGCCGGCTTTGTCTCGTCACTGTCTTTGACCCCAGCAGGCTTAACTTCGTTTGTGAAGGGATTCCAATCATAGTTTGGATTATTCACCACCACTTCGGGGATGGTCTGCGTCACGATGCGTTCCATCACTTGCTGAATCATTCGCTGCTTGGCCAGGCCGTGTTGCGCGTCGCTGTAGTCGGCTTTGATCTCATCGCGCAAATTCCAATGCGATAGCAGCCTCAGCTTCGGAGCGAACAGTCGATTCCCTTTTGCGTCAACGAGGTGATGCATCCAGATGTTGTATTCGGCAATGTAGCGTCCAGCATCGGCCGAAGCCTGGGCCACTGCTTGATTCACGTCGGCGGGAATGCGCTTTGAGAATCTTTGCGCGAGCCTGGTTTCCGCCCATTGTCGCCTCGTCCACTTTTCGCCTTCAGTCAGCCGCTGTTCGAGGGTCGTCAACGGAAAATTCAACAAGACTATGAACGCGAGCTTGTTTCGGAAGAAGTCGTCATTCACGTGGGCCGACGGATCGTAACCGGCGAACAGTTCATCAAAGCCAAGGATGGGACCGACATCCAGATCTGATTGCTGGCGAAACTCTCGGCCCAACTCGATCATGTGACCGTTAAGCATTTCGAGCAGGTATTGGAACCGCTCAAACATGGTATTGAGTGTCGCTTGATCGCCGGCAAAGTTCGCGCGCACGAAAGCTTCGAACACTGGCGCATCGCCATCCTCCGCACGCCAAAAGCTCGCGACCTGACTCAGGCCTTTCTGAGCACGCGCACGCTGAGCGTCGCCGTACTTCGAAGTCAAGTCAGCTTCCAGTCGCGGGACTGATGTTTTCAACCAGGCAGGAGATTGTGTGTTCCGCTGGTCAGTGATCGTGGCTTCGGTCATCGGTGGCAAAACAAACAAGTTGGCGAGTAAGACCAGAATAGCGCCGCGCGCTCGTAACTTTTTCATGCAGTAAATCTCCGAGGTCGAGTGCTTTAATCAGAGCCGGGAGCGC
>JANNON010000123.1:0-20672 GCA_031399105.1 Blastocatellia bacterium
AACGATCTGACGCAGTTGACGCTCGGACTGGATCGCGATTCAGAGATGGTGGCCCATCTGTTTGATGAGCGCGATGGTGCGGTTGAACGAATGGTCACTCTTGCGATTGAAGCTGCTCATCGTGCGGGAAAGAAGATCGGCATCTGCGGACAAGCGCCGTCGGACTATCCTGAGTTCGCGCGGTTCCTGGTTGAGAAAGGAATCTCGTCCATCTCCCTTAACCCGGATACGGTATTGCAGACGACGGGAGTGATTCTGGAAGCTGAGGCTGAGCTCGCGCAGATTGATGCACTCACAACGATTACCGACACTCCTGTGTTACTTGGGATTCCGCCGACTGCGACGACGCGAGTGAATGTTCGAGATACGGCGCCGCTTGAAGTCTTGCCTGAGTAAAAGACCAGCCACAGATTACGCAGATTCCACTGATTTAAGACTGTGTTCAAGAAAATTGAAGGGTGGTGTCCCGGAGTTTGGACACGACCCTTTTTCTTATCTGTGTAATCTGCGAAATCTGTGGATAGTGCTTTCGACACCTTGACTCAACGAACCCATTTGTAAACAATCCCGACACCCCGATTCTTCTCGTCACTTGTCACCCGTCACCTGTCACCACTCTTAGGAGGTGTTTCATGTCAGCAACGTCCCAGCCCAGACCAATTGATGAAAACAAACTGATGGAGTTCATAGGCAAAGTAGTCGGCGACTTTGGCGCCTCATTAGGCGCCTCACTCGTTTACCTCGGCCAGAAACTCGGACTCTACAATGCGATGGCCGAGTCAGGCCCAACCACCGCGGCCGAACTCGCCAAGCGCACCAACACAAACGAACGCTACGTGCGCGAGTGGCTCATCAATCAAGCCGCCGGCGGTTACGTGGAGTACGATCCCAACACCAAAACATTTTTCATGACGCCGGAACAGACCCTCGCGTTGACGGACGAACAAAGTCCGTTCTTCGTCGGTGGTGGCTTCTTTGTCGTCAAAGCGATGACCCAGGCCGTCGAGCGCATCGAGGAACACTTTCGGAATGGCGGCGGCATGCTTTGGGGAGAGCACCATCCGGATCTCTTCATCGGCGTCGAAAAATTCTTCCGGCCCGGCTACGCCGCTTATCTGGTCGGCTCATGGATTCCGGCGTTGACCGGAATCGATGAGAAGTTAAAGGCCGGCGGTAAGGTCGCGGACATCGGCTGTGGCCACGGCGCCTCCACCGTCATCATGGCCCAGGCATACCCAACCACGCGCTTTACCGGCTTTGACAATCATGAGGCCTCTATTATTAAGGCGCGCGAACGAGCCGAAGCTGCCGGTTTATCTGATCGAGTGAACTTCGAAGTCGCAAATGCGCAGACCATACCTGATGGCAAGTATGATCTCGTCTGCTTCTTCGATTGTTTGCACGACATGGGCGATCCGGTGGGCGCTTGCAAACGTGCGGCGGAGATTCTGGCGGACGATGGCTCAGCGTTGATCGTCGAACCGATGGCCGGCAATACGGTTGAGGAGAACTTCAATCCGATTGGAAGAACCTTCGCAGGCGCCTCGACGCTTTGCTGCACCTCGAATTCGTTAGCGCAGGATGGGCCGGCGTTGGGCGCGGTCGCTACTGAAGAGGCGCTTCGTGAAACGGTACTCGCCGGAGGCTTCAAAGAGTTTCGCCGTGCGACTGAGACTCCCTTCAACCGCATCTTTGAAGCGAGGATGTGAGTCTAAGAATAGTCCACAGATTACACAGATTACGCAGATTAGAACTCGGCACTTTGAGGGCTTGGTCCTAATCTGTGGCATCTGTGAAATCTGTGGATCTTTTTTGTTCGGTTAAGGTGTAGCCAGAACTCAGGTATCAACTCTCACTAGACACCTCTCGCAGGTTTCTTGACTTGTTCCTCGCGTCAGCACTATAAGCGCTGCGATCCGGAGCACTCACGATCCGCCAACGAGTCTCACGATCACTTAACGCTTGTTTCAATTGATCACCCGGCGCCACGGGAGCCTCCCGACGTGGATCCAAGAGTTCAGGCAATCATCGTTGTCATTCAACAGGACCCGGCCCGCGAGTTCGAGCTGAACGCGCTGGCCCAGACCGCTAACGTCTCAGCTTCTCATCTGCGACATCTGTTCAAATCCGAAACCGGAATGACCCTCCCTAGTTTCATAAAACGCCTCCGCATGGAGCGGGCCGAGCAACTTCTGCAGACAACCTTTCTCAGCGTCAAAGAGATCATGAATCGCGTCGGCATCGTTAATCAGAGTTACTTTTCTCGCGAGTTCAAGGCGATGTATGGGCTGGCGCCCGGGGAGTATCGTCGCGCCCAGCGTCGCGAGTAATTCGGCGGGCTATGGCTGTTTTTCAATGGCGCTGGAACATCTGGAACATCACCATGCCCGAAACCTTTGGCTTTCCGCCCATTCGATATTGGGTTGCGTGCCGGATTAATTCTGGCCAACATTGCTGACCTCAGGCGGGTTCTTGCGACTCGATTTGGGCTTTAAAATGGTCCGATCTCGGTCAATTATTAGCCACCTCAGCAAAAACGAATCGATTGACTGGACAACGATCTTGGAATAGTCTCCGCCCACCTCAGCATTACAGTACGAGGATCACTTTCGAGTCTTCTCGCGACTCGTGTTTGATCAAAGATTGTCTTTGGAGTTCCCGATGAAACCTTCACTCTCACATAACTCACGGCGACGCCTCATCACTTCGCTAGCGATTAAACCCGGCAAGTCCCTTAGTTCACTTCTAATGCTGCTGGTAGTAATTGGTTCCTGCTTCGCACAGGATCGCAATTCTATGATTGCCATTGTTAACGACAAAGAGATCCTAGAAGCAGAAGTGGATGAGCTGGTCATCGCACAGCTGCTTCCTTTGCAGCAACAGATTTATGCGTTGCGAAAGTCGGCCCTGGAGAATTTGGTTACGCGCGCCGTGTTGGAGGCGGAGGCAAAGAAACGCGGCATCGTGGTGGAGGATTTGAGAAAGCAGCTAACCTCGGGAGCGGTGACCGTGACGCTCAGTCAGGTTGAAGCGCTCTACCAGGAAAATGCTTCTGCCTTTGCGGCGATGAGTCCTGACGAAGCGAAGGAGCGATTGCGCCTGGACCTCGAGAGTCAGGCGCGAATGCGAAACTATCGCGCGGCTCTTTCCGCTTTGCGAAGTGCGGCAAAGATTGATGTGCGCCTGGCAGAACCGCGCTTGCCTGCCGTCGCCTTTGCTGAAGCAGCCACTCGCGGATCCAGGGAAGCGGTGGTCAGCATTATCGAGTTCTCAGATTTTCAATGCCCCTACTGCCGTGAAGCGCAACCAACAATCAAACAGATATTGAAAGAGTATCCAGAGGAGGTGCGCATGACGTTCAAGCACCTGCCGCTGGATATTCACGACCGTGCGTTTGCATCTGCCCAAGCGGCATTCTGCGCGGGAGAGCAGAACTCTTTTTGGCAGTACCACGACGCCTTATTTGCTGCGACGGATTTTTCGCCTGACGCATTGAATAAGTTGGCCGGAACCCTTGGGCTAAAGTTGGACACGTTCCGCGAGTGTCTGAGTTCCGAGACGTCACGTGCTGCCGTGATGAAGGACCTGTCCGAAGCCCGGCGACTCGGAATCAACAGCACGCCGACGTTTGTAGTAAATGGCAAACTTGTCCGAGGCAACGTCGGGTTTGGTGAATTCAAGGAGCTGATCGATCGCGAACTCAAGCTTGTGCATACCCGTCCTCGTACGGCCCCACCCACTCAACCATCCTCTCAGGAGCGAAAATGAAACACCCGCTAAAAATAGTTATGTGCCTTCTTGCGTTTGCTCAGGTTGGTGCACTGGGTCAGCAGGCCGAGACTACTGTGAGTTCTGAGTCTCGTCCTGCCGGCGCGGCCTCGCCGACGAAAGTAAATCAAGGAAAGATGACTGATGAAGAACAACTGATCAGGTCTGCCTACGAAAAGCTGATGCGCTACCACAAAGCGACGGTGCTCTATGAGTTTGACGGCAAGGATGAAGACCTACCCACCGAAAACTTGTTGGAGTTCGAATTAAAGAATTTCAAGACGGGATCGATCGACGAGATAAAAGATCAGCTCCTCACAGACTTCGTACCGTTAGCGACTGGAGAAATACTGGACTTCCACATCGGGCATCAATCTATGAATAGGGGGCCAGCCGAAGCCTTTTACCGGGCCAAGTGGCAGACCGCGCGTGATTACGGAGAGCGTTGGTTTAAGCCCAAGATATCTGACCTATTCGATCTCGCTGCCGCCGAATATTTCGATGTGGGAAAGTACACTACCTATGAGGTGATAGTTTCCTATCAAGGCAAGAGCCGCACCTACAAAGCAGCCGTGCTACTTCACAATCTGCATCAATCTGCGGCAAGTCCAAGGCCAGAGTTCGTGGATCATTTTGTTGAGAACGGCGCACTTCACAGGGTGCTTGAGGAGAAGGACCCACCGATGAAAGGAAAGGGTCGGCTTTGACGAAATAGCCATCAATGGGAACTGAGAGTAGTACCGATTTACGCCGTGCGAGTGATTAAAGACGACCGTCTGTGGTCCCCAGAGTAGCGAAACAAGAACACTGCAGTAGCTCCGCGACTCCTGCATACAAGCAGCTTCCAGCAGGAGGATGAATCATATGTATCGAAAAGCGTCTCTTTTGAGATTTACCACAAAACGGAGCAAGGCCATCTTTGTTGGATTGTTGTTCACTGCAACAACAGCCTCAATGCTAAGTTTTGGTGTCTACAGTCAAATCCGATCGAGGATTTATGACGATGCGCCAGGACCTCGAGGTTATGTAGCTCGAAACACCAAAACAGAGCAGCTTCCGGAGATCAAATCGAAAGTAAAAGAACTCCAGATCGCTGCTGTAGTCATTGCGAAGGAGGGGACTGATGAGGCTGTACTTCAGATTGGGATATTGAACAACAGCCACAAAGGCGTGGTGGCGTATGAGTTCTCGGCCTCGAACGGCGACGATTTCGCGAATCGAGGTACCGACGGCACAATCGAAGATCCAGATAATCCTCAGGTGGTGATCGCACCATTTGGCTATTCGACGTTTGAATGGGCGTTGGGTTCCATCTACCAAGGGATGCCGATCTTTCTGTCGGCAGCGAAGTTTGCCGACGGTAGCGAGTCTGGAGACATTGAAACGATCAGAATGATGCGTAAAGACCTCCAGCGGGCGAGGGAGACAAAAGCCAGAGAGAGGAGGGCAGGCCAATGAAGATGCGCTCTATCTTGATTTCCTTCGTCGTAACTGCTGCCGTCTCCGGAACCACAACCGTCTCAATTGCACATTGCGGAGATACTTGGGCACAACTGGCTGAGGTATTCGGTCCTGGAAGGGTGGCTCTCGGGCACTGCTTGAACACAATCGGGGGAGGCGAAATCGGTTCTAAAATCAATCCGACTGTCACAACCAAAGCGGTCAAGTACAAAATCTACTTCCTGGACGGGAGCCAACTCAGTGATATCTGGGTAACCGAGAACGGGATGAACCGAGATGTCGGGCTCTTTGTCGAGGACTGTCACCGGTGTTATCCACTCTTCGGTGCTCCGTATTTCGATGGTACGAACTCCACCACGTATTGGAACCAAATAACTAAGCCTGCGACAGCTCTGTCGAATGGAAGCTGTGCAGTTGACCACTCGCAACCACATATAAATCGTTATGGAAAGACGTGCGGCACCACGAGTGGAGGTAACTGCACCACGCCCGGCTTCAATGGTTCATGTCCTCCAGGAACAACGCGAGACCCCTCATCGGGTCTGTGTTGCGGTTCTGGGGGCGGTGGGTCGTGCAGCACCACCTTCATGAGCAAGTGCTTCATGTTTGGCGGTGATTTCGACTTTCTGAATTGTTCCTGCTTTGGCTGCGATACATGCGGCGGGTCGCCGATCCTGTTGGATATCAATGGCGATGGGTTTGCCATGACCAATGCTGCAAACGGCGTCGATTTCGATCTCAACGGCAACGGCACACGCGATCGAATTTCCTGGACCGCAGCCGGATCCGATGATGCCTGGCTGGCTCTCGATCGCAATGGGAACGGCACCGTCGATAAGGGCTCGGAGCTCTTTGGCAACTTCACTCCGCAGCCGCCCGTGCCTCGCGACGACCTGCAAGGGTTCCTCGCATTAGCGGAGTACGACAAGCTCGCGAACGGTGGGAATGCAGACGGCCGCATTAATCGGCAGGACGCAATCTTCGATTCGCTTCGTCTGTGGCAAGACACCAACCACAACGGAATTTCTGAGCCGAGCGAACTGCACACCCTACCGGCACTCGATGTGAAGGAACTCGATCTGGATTATCGGGAATCTCGGCGAGTGGACCAGTATGGAAATCGTTTCGCTTATCGAGCGAAAGTTTTTGACAGACGCGACGCTAGCGTTGGGAGATGGGCGTGGGATGTATTCCTTGTGGGCTCGCCTTAATCGCCTGGGCGACGCGTGAGAGTAAAGCCTGCGGCGCGCCGCAGGCTTTCTCTTCTTCTTCGTCCGTGAAAAAGCTTCACAGCTTTCTCTAATCACGCGGAAACTGATTACGAAGTACTTCGAGTAACCAAAAAACTCTGCTTGCTGCCCTAATTCGTTGCGAATTCATAGTGCTCGTAGCGCGGTTCCGCAGTTAGCACGTGTTCCTTCAAGAAAATCCAAACATCCCTGTTAATCTTCTCAGCCTTGTCGTAGTACCAGTGGGTATGGTTTGGAATCTCTACCAGCTTTACCGGAAAGCCTCGCGTCACAAACATTTCCCGCGTCGCTCTCACTCCCTCCACAGGAAATAGCGGGTCTCGATCGCCGACAAATAAAGCTACCGGAATCTTCCTCTTCGCATCTTCAAAGAAGCGGGAATCCTGGTTTCGCAGCGCTCCGGCATGCACCGCAGCGCTGGCGAAATACTCCGATTCAAGCAGCGACATCAATAACGCGAAGATCGCGCCTCCCGAGTGTCCGAACAAATATACTCTGCGAGAATCGATCGGGTACTTCGTCTTTACCGCCTCCACAACGTCTCGCAAAAATTCAGGCCCATCAGGTCCGAGTGACCAAGTGGCTGGGTTCCTCGAATCCGGTGCGACCAGGACCACGTTTTCCTTGTCTGCTAATTCTTTCCAAGGATCAATCAATGTTTGTCCATTACGGCCGGATCCATGCAGCAACACAATCAACGGCAATGTTTTGGCGGCGTCAGGCTTCTCTGGCCCGAACAGGTAATAGACGCGTTTCTTGTTTCCTGAAAGAACTATCTCTTTGGTGCTCTTGCCCTTCGCGGACACCAAGGCCGGACAGGAGGAAACCAATCCACCGATCAATAAACACGAAAGAAGAAGATTGTTCAGTCGCTTGTAGATTCCAGTCATTTCGCAGTCACCACTCTACGCATCTGCTCCTTTCCATGGCGGCAAAGTCTTTCGCGCTGACTTCTCTTGCTTCAAACCCAAGGCCCAATCCGCCTGCATCAAGGTGTGAATGTCGCGCGTTCCCTCGTAAATAATTGCTGCTTTGCAGTTTCGTAGATAACGCTCAACCGGATAATCGTTCGCATAGCCGTTAGCGCCATGCACCTCAATCGCCATCGACGCAGCCTTCTCTGATCTCACCGTTGCTTGCCACTTCGCCAGACTCGTCGCGCGTGCATTCGGCTGGCCCGTGTTCTTCAACTGGCCCGCACGCAAGCAGAGCAGACGCGTCATCTGATAGTCGGCTTCCATCTCCGCAATCTTTTGTTTCACCAGTTGATGATTCGCGATCTTCGTCCCAAAGGTCTCACGCTCGAGCGCATAGGACACCGAAGCGTCCCGCGACGCGCGAATGATGCCCGTCGCTCCCGCCGCGACTGTGTACCGGCCCTGCTCCAACGCGAACATCGCAATCTTGAATCCCTCGCCCTCTTCGCCCACCAGGTTCTCTTTCGGCACGCGCACATCTTGTAATGAAAAGTAGCCCGTGTTCCCAGCACGGATCCCCAGTTTCCCGTGGATGGTGCCGGAGCTGAAACCCTTCATCCCGCGCTCGACGATAAAACAGGACATGCCCGAATGATCTCGCTTCCGTCGCTTCTCTTCATCGGTCCAGCAGAAGAAAAGAAAGTTGTCCGCGAGGTCAGCGAGACTGATCCACATCTTCTCACCGTTGAGTACATACTCGTCGCCTTCGCGTCTGGCAGTCGAACGCGCTCCAATCACATCTGATCCGGCGCCGGGCTCAGTCAGGCCATACGTCGCCAGCTTCTCGCCTTTTGCCTGCGGCACAAGATACTTCTGCTTCTGATCCTCGGTGCCCCAAGCGTACAGCGTCAATGAGTTCAGCCCGGTATGGACCGACATCGCGACGCGCAAAAACGTGTCAACTGCCTCGAGCTCCTCGCAAACCAAACCCAGCGATATGTAATCGAAGCCCGCCCCGCCGTAGGCTTCCGGAATACAAACGCCAAGCAGATTGAGCGCGGCCATCTTCTTGAAGATCTCGGGATGCGCTTCCTGCTTCTCATCCCATTCCTTGATATACGGCCCGACCTCTTTCTGCGCAAACTCGCGCACGGTCTGAATCAGGGCCCTATGGTCGTCGGTAAGTTCGAAATCAATCATTGATAGTTGTCCTTAACTTGTTTTTTCAGCTTTCAGATACTTATCAAACCAGCGCACGATCTCCACGGTCGAACGAATGCGGTTCGGGATCTTTCGCCAGCCATGACCCTCGTCGGGAAACAGCACATACGAAACCGGCACCCCTCGTTGTTTTAAACTGCTCACCATCTGTTCCGCCTCAATCACCGGGACGTTCGTATCATTGGCTCCATGAAGCACGATCGTCGGCGCCTTGATCCGGTCAAACTTGTGAAAGGGGGAGAGTCGCCGCAGCATTTCGACCTCTGTTTCCGGATTTCCGTATTCGACTTTTGAGATAGCGGCCATCCAGGGCTGCGTATTCTTGAAGAAGGTTTCAAAGTTCACGACCCCAAACAGATTTGCTCCAGCAGCGAAGAGCTCTGGATACTCGGTCAATCCAGCGGCAACCATATAGCCACCGTAGGATCCGCCCATGATCCCGATGCGTTTAGGATCGGCCACTCCTGCTTTCACCACATAGTTCACGGTGGCCTCGATGTCTTTCACCCCATTAACTCGCAGTGCTCCATTGTCGAGGTTTACGAACTTTTTGCCAAAACCAGACGAGCCGCGCACGTTGGGCGCAAACACAGCAATCCCCTGGGCCAACAAGGCTTGATACGTGCTGTTAAATCCGGGGCGCTCCTGACCCTCCGGGCCGCCATGGAAACTCAGCACTATCGGAGCGGCGACTCGTAATCCTTTTGGGCGATAGAGCCAGCCACTCAACTCAAGCCCATCATGGGCCGGATAACGTACCAACTCAGGTCTCACAAGTTGGGAGAGATCAATACCTGCGTGTGGACTATCTGTAAGTTTATTGAACTTCCTGCTCGCCAGGTTAAGAGTCCAAATATCGAGTGGAGCGGCGGCGCCGGACGCCACCATCACCAAAGTCTTCCCGTCCTTTGCGAACTGTAGCCCGCCAACAATCTCCGCCGGCAGCGCGCCGCCCGGTGCCATCTTGTTCGTCTTAAGATCGAGAAACGCCAATTCGCTGCGGCCAGCAACATTCCAGACGAGGGCCGCAACCGTTTCTTCTTCATTGATGGCGTAGTTATTCAATTCCGCATCGTCACGGGCCGCCAAAACCTCAACTTCGCCGGGCGTACCACCCATTCCGATTCGAACCCTGGCGAAGGCCAGCAGATCGCGGTCTTTGTTCGAAGCCAGGTAGACGATTTTTCCATCTCGCGAAAAATCCCCACCGTAGAACGTACCTGGTCCAACATGCGGGGTTAGCTTCGCTTCTTTCCCGGTAGCGACTTCGATCAAAAACAGATCGTTGTCGCCACGATTAATCAGCCGCGACAGTACAACAAACTTGCCATCGCGGCTCACGTCGTTGATTCCGCCCGTGCCACGATTCTCGGCCACCATCTTCATCTCACCCTTAGCTACTTCGAGCAAATAAGAGTCAGTCGCCGCCGGGTTGCGACGGTTGGACGAGAAGGTTAGGAAGCGGCCATCATGCGTCCAATCACCGAGAAAGTTGTTCTCCTTCCCGCCTTCTGTCAGACGACGCAAACCTGAGCCATCTGGTCTCACAACGTAGATCTGCTCATTCAAACCACCGCCGGGGGCGACATTGAAAGCCAGCCACGCGCCATCGGGAGACCAGGTAACAAACCCAACCGGGTCTTCCATGCTGGTGATGAGTTTGGGGAACGAGCCATCAACTGACGTGATCCAAATCTGTGGCATCCCGCTGATGTTCGAGATGAAGGCCACTTGTCTCGCGTCAGGAGAGAAGCTGGGTGACGAGCACGATCCAATCCGCGCCATCAAGGCTACGGTCCGCTCGACATCAGCTTTTTCCGCCGAGGCAGTCGCACCCAGGGCAGAACTTCCTGCTATGAGCAGCGCTGCTGCCGAAAAAACAACGGAGCGAGGCCAGCGCAGCACTAAGCTGTTAGAGAACAATCCACAACCCTTCATTAGGTTTGCCTTTCTCGTACGGCGGGCATCAACGAGCAATCCGATTGGACACTGTAGCGCGCGACATCTTAACCGATCCGGTGACGAGCCGAGAAGGAGCAATGCCATTTTGGCTTGGGTGCTTGGATGAAATCCCAATGGAAAGGAGCTGCCGGTCGCATTCCAATGCAGCACGCAGCAATGCTCGTTTCATCTTAAGCTCAACTTAAAGAGTGGTCTTAGCCTAGATTCTCGGTGACCTTTGTGTTCATAGGTATCTCTCTGGGGCGAGGGCTAGTTTGAAAATTTAGTTTCGGTTTGTAACCCTGCGGCATTGCGGATGTCGCTCATGCAAAAACTCTTGCATGAGACAGTCGTGTTCGTGCGTCACCTGACTGTTGTATTCCGGCTTCGTAGACTCGCCCTCTCGGGTCAGTGCGGAACGCAGCCGTCGTATTTCGCGGCAACGGTTTTACAAAACGCTGTGTCAAAGGGCGATGCTGCGGCATGAGATCGACACAACCCTCACCTAGGCACACTCCTACTGCAACCGCCAAAAAGCAGCTCTCTTTCGTTTGAGTTCAATCCTACGATTAACCCTAGCGGACTACGATACTTATGACTGTAAGTAATACCTTCGCTAACACCGAGGTTGATGCTTGCGGCGATGGCGCATCAGTGCTGTGCACATCTCCAGCCACGGCCGTGCCAACGGGACGAGGTTGCGGCGCCGGAGCGTCAGTAGTGTGTATATCTCCGGCCAGGGCCGTGCCGGAGAGCGCAAACGCAAGGGCGACTGCCAATACAATTGGTTTCATTTCAAGTTCTCCTTTGAGGTGTGGAGGATGCAAAACTACTGGTAACGAAAACAGAATAGTGCATTTAACGGAACTTCTTGCAGGGGGTTGCGACAGCGACTAATATCCGTGCTGGCGAAGCAAGTTTTCTTACACTCACAGGAAAAGGGTTTATCTGTTGAAGATAGCCTCACCAAAACTGCACACGTCCCACCTGGCAGCTAACGAAGAAGCCCTGCTCAGATGTCAGACCGCCCTTGAGCAAAAGGATCGAAAAGACGCCCAGGGCGCCCTAAGTACCATGGAACTGCTGTGGCGTGGTGTTGGAGAATGGCCGGAGACCAAAGGACTCCATGCTTCGGTTGAGGCTGAGGTTTTGCTCTGCGTTGGTATTCTGACCGGATGGATAGGTAGCAGGAATCAGATCAAGGGAGCGCAAGAAACCGCTAAGAATCTGATAACCGAGAGCATCACATATTTCGAGTCAGTGGGCGATTACAAGAAGGTTGCAGCCGCGCGTACGGAGATCGCTTATTGCTATTGGCGAGATGGCGAACTAAATGAAGCGCGAATAATGCTTCGCGAATCCTTGAAGAAAACTCACTACAGAGGGTGATACGAGGGCCAGGGCATTTTTGAAATTGACGACCGTCGAGTGCTCCGCAGGACAATACCACGAAGCATTAGGAATTCTGCGCGACAATGCCGCACTGTTTCAGAAAATAACGAACCATACAACGAAAGGCACTTACCATACTGAACTTGCAATCGTTCTTCGCAATCTTTGGAGTTCGGAGAGAAAGGAAGAGCACCTCCGACGAGCAATCAATGAATTCGAAAAAGCCGATCATGAATTCAAGCTGGCGCGCAATCCGGTCTTTCGCGCTTCCGTGAAGAACAATGTGGGCCTGATCCTTTTGAATCTGTCCAGATTCAAAGAAGCGCACAAATATCTTGACGAGGCGCGACGCTTAACAGTTAGTTTCAAAGACAAAGCTCGCATCGCACAGATTGACGAGTCCTCCGCGCAAGTCTTCATTGCTGAAGGCAAACCAAAAGAAGCAGAAGTCGCCGCAAGTCGCGCTGTGTCTGCGCTAGAAAAAGGCGGACACTATTGCATGATGGCTGAAGCGTTGATCACTCAGGGCATCGCCCTGGCGCGATCGCGCCGGAAAGAACGGGCCAGATTTGTCTTCCAGCAAGCAATAGAGACTGCGCTCCGCATCAATGCACTCAACATCGCGGGTCTCGCCGCTCTCACGATGATCGAGGAACTGGACCAGCTCTCACCAGCAACCTTGCAAGCTGCTTATCGACAAGCGCGTGAATGGCTCTCTACCTCGCAAAGTCAGGAAGTAAAAATAAGACTGGGTGATGCCGCTGGAAAGGTTAGCGCCAGTGTGCTGGGAGAATTGAGTTCCGACGAAGCGACTGAGATTCTCCTGGCCCAGCCCGGCGATCTACAGGGTAAAGTATTGAACTATGAAGGGGCTCTCATTAAACAAGCCCTGACGCAGGCAAATGGTCGCGTCACTCACGCAGCCACCTTGTTAGGTATGAGCTACCAGGGCCTGGCTTACATTATCGAGTCCAGACACAAAGATCTGCTGAAGGAACGTTCTCCGATCCGCCGTCGCTCCCGCCGAAGCAATCAGGCCGAGAACTGAAGACCTCGCCAGCCAATGATCACTTTGGACAAACCTTAGGTTTGGCTTCCTATACTCACTGCATGCCAAAAAAAGTGAAGTCCAACACCGTGAACATCGGTTTGGTACAGATGAGTTGCGATCAGAAGCCTGAGACTAATCTGAGGAAGGCCATCGCGCGGATCGAGGAGGCGGCAAAAAAAGGCGCACAGATCGTGTGCCTGCAAGAGCTTTCCGCTCACTTTACCTCTTCGAATGTCATCAGAACCGTAAGGTGTGCCGCTGCAAAGCCAGTTGGGCAACGAAGAGAGTTGCCGACGTCCCTTATTGTGCCCGAACCAAAAACACGTCCCAAGCCCATCGTCCCACTTGTACATTCTGAGTGTCTCTTACTTTCGCTCGATAGCGGTATCGGTTTCCATGCTGGTCGATTCTTCGTGACGATCTGTAATCGAAATGAAGACCCTTGAGTCCCTCCGCTTGCAGTGTGGTCAATTCGGATGGTTCTGAAAGACCATTATGATTGTCGTCCCGCCAAAGGCGAAGTGAGGAGAACACAAGGTCCGTTTTCTTTATCATTCCATCACCATTGCCGCCGTTCTGGAGTTTGTCGTATTCAGCTAAGGCCAAGAAGCCATTCCGCTCCTCTCCTGTCGGAGGTGCTCCCTGCGGGGAATAATTGCCAAATAATTCCTGCCCATTATCGATCCTACCGTTTCCATTGCGGTCCAGTGAGAGCCAGCAATCATCAGAACCCCCCTCAGTCCATGAGAGGCGCTCAGCAACGCCATCGGCGTTAAGATCAAAAGCGACTCCACCTTCGGCGGCTGTCAATCGAAAACCGTTTCCGGTTGTGTCTATCAAAATCGGTGAATGGGGATCGCCTTCAACGCTCCATATGCAGTCGCAAATGTTCTCGTTCCAATACCAATTGACGCCCAGGTTGAAGCAGTTCTGCGCCTCTTGTGGATCACAGGAAAGCTGCCCGTCGACCCACTGGCATCCAATCGTATCCCAATAGTGGTCAGATGAGGGTTGGGGGCTATCGGGAATACAATCCTGGTTAGTATCCTGGTTACTGTTAAAAGCACAATGATTTTGATTCATCAAATGACTGTTAGCTCGTGCTATGTCGTTTGGCTGAACGGCGTTAACTGGGCGTTGTCCATTCGGATTAGTAGTGCCCATTATCGTATTACAATACTGTTGCCACTGAGCTAGCCCTATGTTATGGCCTATCTCATGTGCCACACGGCCACAGACATCAGCCTCAGTAAATGTCCCATTACCAAGAGTGCCATTTGCGGGAGTTAAAGTGATTATGTTTTGTCTAGTGGGACTGCCCGGTCCAGGGTCACTATAGTTAAAATTTGTTTGAGCCATTCCACCGTTCACACTGCCCGCCGTAATCGTCATGTCTGCCGGCGATACGCCGGTCTCATTCGCTTGGTCTACCACAAAGAAGTACCCCGTTTTATTTCCCTGAGAATCTGTTGTGGTGTTCCATTTATTAACAGCACACTGCACTGCGTTCCAACACCGAATTCGTAGGTGATCCCCACGTCGCATCAATACGAATTACAATGACTCTACGGTTGTCTCCAGTGCAGCTACTACATAGGCTTTGAGGTAGGCCTGACGCTGGCCCATGTCCCGCATAAGGAACCACGTTGCTGTAACACCTGGGCTCGCCAGCGGCGCAAGGAGGAGGGGTTGGTAATTGGGAGTAAGCGACGGATAAGAGCAACAAAGCTAAAGCAAGAGTACTAACAACCTCTTTTCGCATATCAGTCTCGCTAAGTTGTGGAGTGGAGGTTAGTAAGACTTAGTGATTGAGTTTCTCTACCACGAGTTATCGATCGAGTTGCCTTTGAAAATGTTCTTTTAGAGACTTAAGTGAGTTGCCGAATTTCGTCTTTACTCCCTCCTTCAAAGGCGTAGTGCTGTCATTCAGAGGGGTCAGATCATCCGCTGCGACCTTGAAAATGCCAGTTGGTCCACCAGCGCTGATTGCCACTCCGGAGGGGTATAATGAAATTACCAGCACATATTTCTCCCCCTGTCTGAAATCTGGGTATCCAGCGTCAATTTGTTCAATCTCCACGCCATCGATTAAGATCTTCCCGCCATATTTTGAAAGTAAGAACTCTCCGGATTTGAGAGGTAGCATGTCATGAGGTGGAATGGCGCTCTGACAGTCAAAACAGACCGGAGGTTTGAGCTTTGTTAGAGATTCTAAAATGCTAAATCTGTACCAAGTCAGCACGTCGTTGCCGTCTGGATAGGTTCTTTGCTCAACAGGTTGAGCGATCACTACCGAATGAGAGGTCAACAGCTCGTTCATATCACCGAAACTTCCTAAATACTCGACTATTGGCGAGGATATCTGGACTTTCTGTTTGCCCTCGTTCTTGGCCTTGTCTGCTCGCCATTGCAATTGGTTTTTAGTTGGGAACTTTGTAGCGGGTTGCTGAATTTTTGACGAACTTTTGATGACACCAAAAATGACCAATCCTGATAACGCGAGGACAAGAACCAATAGTGTAAGTCGCATGTAGACACTCCATTGTGCGTTGAGGATTAGAATTGGCTGTACCAGGTTGTAAGGCTCTGGAAATCTACCCTCGCCCCTACCGGATGTCAAGACTCCTTCCAGTCACATTTATTAGCCCCGAACTATTGCTTTATCTCAGTCCTCATCTGGAAACGCTCTTCTAATCCTCCTCCCCAAAAGGCGTCCTGATAATAGCTTTTGCTATACTTCCCGCATGCCAAAAAAAGCGAAGTCAGCAACCGTGAATATCGGTTTGGTGCAGATGAGTTGTGATCAGAAGCCGGAAGCTAATCTGAAAAAAGCCATTGCCCGTATTGAGCAGGCTGCAAAAAAAGGCGCCCAGATCGTTTGCCTGCAGGAACTCTTCCGCTCGCAGTATTTCTGCCAGACCGAAGACATTGAACTCTTCAAGCTGGCTGAAGCCATCCCCGGACCGTCGACCGACTCGCTCGCCAAAGTCGCAAAGAAGAATAAAGTGGCGATCATAGCTTCGCTGTTTGAGAAACGAACTGCCGGTCTCTATCACAACACCGCGGTGATCATCGATGCTGACGGCAGGATCGCAGGCAAGTATCGCAAGATGCACATTCCCGACGATCCGCTCTACTACGAGAAGTTTTATTTCACTCCTGGCGACTTGGGATTTCAGACGCATGACACGCGCTACGGCAAGGTCGGAACACTGGTCTGTTGGGATCAATGGTTCCCGGAAGCCGCGCGTCTGACTGCACTCAAAGGCGCGCAGTTTCTCTTCTATCCAACTGCGATCGGTTGGCTGCCCGAGGAAGATGAGGAGATGAACCAGGCGCAACACTCCGCCTGGGAAACCATTCAGCGAGCGCACGCAATTGCGAATGGCGTGTTCGTTATCGTGGTAAACCGCGTGGGCCACGAAGGCAAGCTGACCTTCTGGGGTCAATCGTTCGTGGCCGATCCGTTTGGTCGTGTCATCGCCAAAGCTTCGCCGGATAAGGAAGAGATACTCATCGTGGCGTGCGATCTCAGCAAGATTGACGAGACACGACAAAACTGGCCCTTCCTGCGCGATCGTCGTATCGACGCTTACCAGGGTCTTGAATATCGGTTTGGCGACCAGAAATGAACTTTGGCTGGACTGACTTTCTGGGCGGCATCGGCGTCGTAATTCTGATGGTCGCCTTTCTGCTGCTGCAACTCGGACGCCTCGAAAGCAGCCGGCTGCTTTACTCGGTGCTCAACGCAATTGGGGCATCGCTGATTACGATCTCACTAGTCTTCGATTTCAATCTCTCCGCGTTTGTCATGGAGGTGTTCTGGATCTTGATCAGTCTGGTCGGGATCTTTCGTACCCTGCGGGCGCGTACACGAAACACATGAGTCGCAACAGTAATCAGCAAACACCGGCGAGTCTGGGCTTCTACATGCCGGCAGAATGGCGCAAACATTCTGCGACCTGGCTGACCTGGCCCAAGGACCCGTTGACCTGGCCGGACCGCGTGCCGCAAGTCGAGGAGATTTATCTGAAAATGATGGCGGCCCTGGCGCCGCATGAGGTTGTGAATCTGTTAATTGACGATCAGGCAACGGAGGAAGCAGTGCGCGCGCGCTGCACCTTTGCGGCCGCCGAGAACATTCACTTTCATCAGCTTAAGACAGTTGATTCGTGGATCCGCGATTACGGTCCAAACTTCATCATCAATGATCGTGGCGGGCTGGCTTACAACGATTGGATCTTCAACGCCTGGGGAAACAAGTATGAGGAGCTTAAGCAGGACGATTCGATTCCGAAACGACTGGAATCGCTGCTGCAGCTTCCTCGTTTTGAATCCGGCATCGTGATGGAAGGTGGTTCGATAGAAGTAAACGGAGCCGGCTGCGTGTTGACTACTGAGCAATGCCTCCTCAATTCAAATCGAAATCCGGAGTTGAATCGCGAGCAGATCGAACAATACCTCCGCGATTATCTCGGAGCCAGCAAAGTGCTCTGGCTCAAAGAAGGCATCGCCGGAGACGACACGGATGGCCACATCGATGACATCGCGCGATTCGTTTCTGCGAAGACAATTGTCTGCGCCGTCGAAAACGATCCAGCTGATGCTAACTACGAAATCCTTCAGGACAACCTACGACGTCTGCAGGAGATGACTGACGCGTACGGCGAGAAGTTTCAGGTTGTTACGCTACCGATGCCGGGTGTCGTGGCGGGTTCGAACGTCGAGAGTGACCGGGATCTCGAACGGTTACCTGCTTCGTACGCAAACTTCTACATTGCAAACGGAGTTGTGCTCATTCCCATTTTTGGCCACGCGAATGACGAGCGCGCCGTCGAGATCGTTCAGAGTCTTTTTCCCGATCGACGCGCGGTGGGTATTAATTGTGAACCGCTGGTTTGGGGAATGGGCACGATCCACTGCGTCTCACAGCAACAACCGAAAGCATTAGCCGCAGATTAACGCGGATGACACGGATCTGAATTAAGGCAGATGAGTTTTGAGTTAGGGCAACGAGGTTCTAGCGGAGGAGTTTGAGGTCGCCGCGCAATGGGGACCAACTGTGATTTCAGATCCGTGTCATCTGCGTTAATCTGCGGCTGATGCTTCTGCGTTAATCTGCGGCTAATATTTCTTTCGCTGCCTGGATGGCGTCATCCAGAGTCTGAACGCGGCCGTCCAGTTGCATCTCGTAAACCGCTGTCGTTATCTCGCCCATTCTCGGACCGGGTTGTAAACCGAGTTCGAGTAAGTGACGTCCAAGCAGTATTGGTCCAGGCGGTTGCTGCTCGACATTTAGCGCGCGCGCACGCTCAATAAACCACTCCTGCGCTGCCGCGTCATACCATTTTTCCCTTGGCACCCAGGGTGCATTGCGACCTAACGAATCAGCTTTGGCGACGCGGTAAAGCAGATCCAGCTCGCAGCGACGAGCCAGGCGTCGAAACGCCCCGTCACCCACCTCGTCACGCTTCTTGTAAAACTCGCCCGGCTTCAGATGTTCACGAACCAGCGCAATCACCTGCTTGCGCACGTCATAGCCCCCGATCGTATGAATCCTTAAGCGATCCAAAAATGCCTCGGTCGGAGCAACCCCACCCTCTTCGTGACCACGCGACCGCCAGCGTCCATCGAGGAACTCAGTGGTTGCCGGCTTGCCAAAGTCGTGAGCGAGCGCCGCAAGCATTACGGTTATCTGCCGGGCGTACGGCAAGTCATCGAGCGACTCGCGCGCACGATCGACCACCAGTTTTGTGTGTACATACACGTCGCCCTCAGGATGCCACTCAGGTTCCTGAGGCACTTCGATGAGCGCCATGATTTCCGGGAATAGTTGGTCGATGGCTCCCAGTTCTTTCAGGGCCTCGATCCCAAGCGAAGGCTGGAGTGCGCGGAGCAGCAGCTTTTCCAATTCACCCCAAATTCGTTCAGCCGGTAGATCGTTCAAAGGCATCGTGCGACAAAGCTCGATAGTCGCCGGCTCGATCTCGAACTCAAAACGAGCGGCAAACTGGGCCGCGCGCAAGACACGCAAACTGTCTTCAATAAAAGTCTCAGGCGACACTGCTTTCAGAATTTTCTGATCGATGTCGGCGCGTCCGTGAAACGGATCGATGATTTCACCGGTGCGCGGATCCTGCAGGATCGCGTTGATAGTGAAGTCTCGGCGACGTGCCGCATCTTCAATCGTCATCTGTGGATCGCCTTCGATAACGAAACCGCGATGCCCGCTGCCGGACTTCCGCTCGCGCCGAGGAATCGAAACGTCAAGATCATGGCCCAGCTTATAAACCGTGAACGCCTCTCCCACGACGTTCACTGGACCAAATCGATCGAGCAGCGCCCGCAATGCTGCCGCTTCCACTCCGTACACTTCGAGATCCCAATCCTTTGCCGGCCGGTCCATCAATTGGTCGCGGACACAACCGCCCACGAGCAACGCACGACCACCCTCGTCATGAACCGCGTTAGCAAGCTTTAAGATTTTCTTGGGAACTTGCGTCATGAAAGTCCAATGTCCAATGTCCAATGTCCAAAGTCAACTATGACCAAGGAGACTTTGAACTTTGGACCTTGGACTTACGATTCTTGGACAGTTATTTGATTATTCGTCGGGCGAGTCGATGACGACTTGCACGCCGGGATTGAAAGGCATGCAACTGATTACCTGAGCGCGTTCGATCACGGTCAGATCAGTTCCGGGTTTATGCCAGATCTTAACCCAGAAGGTGTGCATGTCGCAGTCGATGGCAAAAGTGGACCCATCGATCATGACCGGTACTGGCACGGCCATCGTGCCATCGCGTAGCTCCTCGAGCAGCTCGGGAATAAACGGCTTGAAACGCTCAAATTGGACAAGGATCGCGCTGTCGGCGATTTCCGCCGGTGGCAGTTCAATCGGATCGGCGGACTCGAGTAACAACCGCGATTCAGTTTGTTCGTTACGTTTTTTGACTACGGGCATAAGAACCAGTCCAAAGTCGAAAGTCCAATGTCCAACGTCACAAAAGTTGAGTCCGAAGGTTCAGCGTCAAACACTCCTCAGTCTGGCTGTTTCGATCCACAGATCTCACCCGCTTTGGAGACTTTGGACATGGGACCTTCGACTTTGGACTTTCTTTATCGCCTCAACCTCAATGATAAATGTTCCGGGAGATCCGCAACCTTCACTCGCTCCTGTTGCCACGTATCGCGGTCGCGAACTGTTACTGCTTCATCCTCGAGCGATTGATGATCGACGGTTACGCAAAACGGTGTTCCGATCTCGTCCTGTCGCGCGTAGAGTTTTCCAATTCCACCAGTATCGTCATAGACCGCTCGCATACTTGGTTGTAGCGAACGCTTTATCGCCTTGGCCATGCCAACGATCTCAGGTTTATTCTTTGCCAACGGCAAGACAGCCACTTTGATTGGCGCCAATTCGGGCTTCAGTTTCAGGATGACGCGGGTCTCGCCTTTGTCGTTTGTCCTCTCCGTGTACGCTTCCATCAAAAGTGCAAGCACGGATCGATTCACACCGGCCGATGGTTCGATCACGTACGGATAGAAGCGCTGCTTTGTTGCTTCCTCAAAGTATGAGAGGTCGTCGGTGGAATCAGGATTCAACCGCTTCCCTTCATCGTTCACGGGATTCTTTGAATGGGCGCGCAGATCGAAGTCGGTGCGGTTGGC
>JANNON010000147.1:0-12068 GCA_031399105.1 Blastocatellia bacterium
CGGTTTGATGGACGGGAAATATAGCACAGGGGCGAAAGGCGGTCAGTAGCCCGTGGTTGGGCGACCTCCAGGCTCAGGTCTCAGGTCTCAGGTCTCAGGGCTCATGGCTCAGGGTCTCAGGTCTCAGGGTCTCAGGTCTCAGGGTCTCAGGTCTCAGGGCTCAGGGTCTCAGGGTCTCAGGTCTCGGGTCTCAGGGTCTCAGGGTCTCAGGTCTCAGGTCTCAGGGTCTCAGGGTTAGGTTCTTGCTGAGATCTCAAATTTGAAATCTCAGATCTCATAAAAGTAAGCCACAGAGTCTGGAGACCTGAGTCTTGAGACCTGAGTCTTGAGACCTGAGTCTGGAGACCTGCGCCCTGAGACCTGAGCCCTACTTATCCACCCGCTTCGCCGCCATCTCCTTCACCGATTTCGCGACCAGTTGCCTAAGCACCTTCAAGTCAACATCCTCAAGCTTCTTGATATACAGACACGACTTGCCCGTCTTGTGCTTACCGAGACGTTTCATCAAGTCCGGCACGTCGTCAAAACCGTGCATGATATAAAGCGTCAAGTCGGCCTTCCGCGGTGAGAATCCAGTCACCATCCACTCGCCTTCTCGCCCGCTTTTACCCTTGTAATGGTAACGACCAAAACCAACGATGCTTGGGCCCCACATTTCGGCCTTCGCCCCGGTCAGTTCTTCCATCAGCTCCAGCACCACCTGGCAGTCTTTGCGCCGTCGCTCGTCTGGAATCTTTTTGAGAAAGCCCTGCACATTGTCTTTGGTGGGTTTCGTTTTCAATTCCGCCATCGCTCTCCTCCAGTGAGATCTCAAATCTCAAATCTAAGATCTCAACTCCGACTTGGATCAAATCATTGGTTCAACGACTTCCGCTGACATTCGACCTCTGACCTCTGACCCTTATTTCTTGCACGCCAGCCGTTCGCACAGGCATACTAAATCATCCCCCTTGCTCATAAGTAAACTCCCCACATCGGCCAAGAGGTACTTAGAGAAGTTGAAACCTCAAGTTAATCCGGACGCTTGCCTCCCTAACTCACAAACTTTCGACTGGAGGCATTTTACTCAATGAGGTCTGAAGTGATCGTCTGCCGTTTCGTCTGGTCCTTAGCGGTCTTTCTCGCCGGTTGCGCATTGGTTGGCGCTGCGACCTTACCAACCGGCTTTAGCGAATCGCCAGTTGCGACCGGTTTATCAAACCCGACGGCAATGGCATTCGCGCCTGACGGCAGACTATTTGTCTGCGAACAAGGGGGACAGCTTCGCGTCATTAAGAACGGTGCGCTCTTACCTACTCCGTTTCTGACCGCAACTGTGAATGCCTTCGGCGAACGCGGACTGCTGGGAGTAACTTTCGATCCCAACTTCGCCACTAACCAATTCGTCTATGTCTATTACACCGCAACAACTCCGGCGATTCATAACCGCGTCAGCCGCTTCACAGCTAATGGCGATGTGGCGCTGGCGGGCAGCGAAGTAATCATTCTTGATCTCAACAACCTCTCTGGCGCGACAAATCACAATGGCGGCGCAATTCACTTCGGACCAGACGGCAAGCTCTACATCGCGGTGGGCGAGAACGCAACGCCATCAAACTCGCAGACCTTATCGAATCTGCTCGGCAAGATTCTGCGCATTAATGCCGACGGTTCAATTCCATCTGACAATCCGTTCTTCAATACCGCGACTGGGACCAACCGGGCGATTTGGGCACTGGGCCTGCGCAATCCATACACCTTCGCGTTTCAAGCGGGCACGGGTCGGATGTTCATCAATGACGTGGGCCAAAACGCCTGGGAGGAGATCAACGTCGGACAGTCCGGAGCCAATTATGGTTGGCCCACTTGCGAAGGCTCGTGCGGCGCCGGCTTCGTGAATCCTCTCTTCGCCTATCCGCACAACGGCGGCAACACGACCGGCTGTGCGATTACGGGGGGCGCGTTCTACAACCCGACGAGTAATCAGTTTCCAGCAAATTATTCCGGCACTTTCTTCTTTGCAGACTTCTGTAGCGGCTGGATCAAGCGCATCGATCCAATCACGGCCGCGCTGGCCGACTTTGCAACCCGCCTCGCCAGTCCGGTTGACTTGCAAGTGCATGCGGATGGCAGTCTCTATTACCTCGAACGAGGCGGGGGACGGGTAGTACGAATTCGGTTTACTGGCACCGAAGTGCAGTTCAACTCCGCTAACTACGGCATTTCTGAAGGGCAACCCAACGTTTCGATCACAGTTGTTCGAACTGGCGATCTTTCGGGCGCCGCGTCGGTTGATTACGCAACTGCAAATGGAACCGCAGACGAAAAGTCTGACTACACGACGGCGCTGGGCTCGCTAAGCTTCGCCGCCGGAGAGACTAGTAAGACTTTCCTGATTCTATTGACGGACGATCTGTATGTGGAAGGCAACGAAACCGTGAACCTGGTCTTGAGTAACGCGACCGGAGCTGCGGTGGGAACACAAGGCGGCGCGGTCCTTACGATCAGTGATAATGATGTGGGCCAACCCACGACCAATCCCGCCGATCAGCCAAACTTTTTTGTGCGTTTGCAGTATCTGGATTTTCTGAATCGGGAGCCCGACGCTGGTGGGTTCGCATACTGGACGAACGAGATCAGCTCATGCGGCAATGACCAGTTGTGTATTCACAATCGGCGCATTGGAGTCTCGGCCGCCTTCTTCATCGAACAGGAATTCCAGAACACCGGATTCTTCGTCTACCGCTTTTACAAAGCCACACTGGAACGGCGACTAACATTCATTGAGTTCATGCGCGACCGCACTCGCCTGCAAGCCGGAGGCGATTTGGCAACCGCAAAGACCTCTTATGCAAATGAGTTTGTGCAGCGAACGGACTTCGTCGTCAAGTATCCGCTCGCGCAAACGGGTATGCAGTTCGTCGATGCGCTGATATTGGCAGTCCGCAATTCCTCAG
This sequence comes from Blastocatellia bacterium, assembly GCA_031399105.1. Classification (GTDB taxonomy): domain Bacteria; phylum Acidobacteriota; class Blastocatellia; order Pyrinomonadales; family Pyrinomonadaceae; genus PSRF01. The sequence goes on from JANNON010000147.1 coordinate 2,937, forward strand.
GATTAGATTTGGGAGGGAAGAGTAGCGAGTTGTTGGCGGAATACAATCTGGGCGGCTCACAGAGTGAACGACGCGCGCGTGTCGTGGTGAAACTGATCGAATACGCAGAGTATCAAGAAGTGGAATTCAATCCTGCGTTTGTGCTGGCGGAATACTTTGGCTACCTGCGTCGCAATCCTGATGAAGGTGGATATCAGTTTTGGCTGGATGTACTGAACAATCGAGAGCCGAACAACTATCGCGGGATGGTCTGCTCGTTCTTAACTTCGGCCGAATACCAGCAACGATTCTCGTCAGTGGTAACGCGTTCGAATCGGGATTGTGCGCCATAAGCAGGGTCTCAAGACTCAGGTCTCAGGTCTCAATCAGGAGTCCGTTGTCAGTTGTCGTTGTCCGTTGTTTTCCTAGCGGAACTTCATGGCGAGACCAAAATTGCTTGATAACAAAAACAACGGACAACGGACAACGGACAACGGACGATTGACCTGAGACTTGAGACTTCGGACCCCCTGGTTACTGCAACTCCTCATACTCCTTCTTAGCTTGTAGCAGCACTGGCGAATCCGGGTCGGCATCCTTCCACATGGCAAAGAAATCCTGATAGCGCGTCCGGCTCGTAGCCGCGTCACCGGCGATCGCCGCCGCACGCGCCAGCCCAAGATGTGCCAATGGGTAAAAGGGCGAATATGGATCTCGCAACTTAGTATTAAGAATTTGCTGAAACTCTTTGGACGCCTCGGGGCCTTTGCGCTGTTCGAGGTAGATCAGTCCTCGCAAAAAATTACTGCGGTAGCCTAAGACGGTACTGAGATCGTAACGCCGGGACGATTCACTCAACCGCTGAGCTTCTTCGCTGTTCCCTCGACTCTTTTCAATCTGCGCTTTGATCATCGGCAGTATTATCGAGACGATGATGGTGTCGCGTGGGTAAAGTCGCAGGAGTTCGTCAACTAAAGCCTGACTGCGGTTTGTGTCTCCGCAGTATGCGTAAGTCAGCGCCGCGGTGGGGACGGAGCCGCGCCCTCGAAACGCACTTAGTCCCTCGCTGGCGCTCGCTTGTGCATCTTTGCAGTAACCCAATGTGGCCTGTAACGATCCCAAGTCAGTCAGTACTTGCGATATGGTTTCCTGCCGACCCTGCGCTCTGAGCACCTCGACCGCTCGTGACGTAAATTCTTTCGCGCTCTGAGCTTTGCCGCTCTTCGTGGCAGCAACGGCCTGGAGCCACAAAAGATCGGCCTCCATTTGCTTGCCTTTCGACTTGGCGATTTCACGCTGCATGGTTTCGTGATCATCTCGCACAAACGCGATGGTGTAGGCATAAAAATGAACTGCGTCGGCATCCGGAGTGATAGCCTCGAGCTCCTGATATGCCCGGACCGCTTCGTCATATCGCCCCATTCGAAAGAAACCATCAACGACGTTAGTTCTCGCCGTATTGCTTTTCGGATCCAGCCTGACTGCCTCGAGAGACTCTCTCAACGAGTCATCCAACATGCCAACGAATCCATAATTGATTGCCAGGTTGTTATGAGGGACAAAGTCGTTCGGGTAGGTTCTGGCCCACGCTTGCAGTACCTCGATCGCCTTTTCCACCTCGCCAGTCACGTAGTTGTGGTACTTCTCAGAAATATAGAACCGCTCATGCTCGCTCACTCGCTCTCGCAATTCGTAAGCCTTTTGCGCGTATTGTTGGGCCTGGTCCAGCTCGTTGAAGTTCCCGTGATGGACCGCCAGTCGCGCATACGCCATCGCAAAATTCGGATCGAGTTCGATTGCACGTTTGAAGAACGGCACCGAATCGTGCGAACGCCCCATCGTGCGCAACTCATTCCCACTGGCATACGCTTTTAGTGCTTCAAGTGATGAAGTCGTGGCTTGGTCGATAGGCACGGCATACTGGTTCATCATGCTCAACGACTCGCCTAGCTTCTCGCGCAGCCGCCAGGCTGATTGGCTTAAAGCCGACAAGACCTGCTCTTTGTTTTCCGCCTCGACTTGATCACGCGCGATGGCATCTCCCGTCTGTCCGTTCAGTGCTTCCAGGGTGATCACATAATGACTGCCGAGACTTGAAATCGAGCCAATCAGCAACGCTTTGATTCCCTGCCGCTGGCAAATTTCCATTCCCACGTCTCGCGTAATGCGATCGTCAGGCGGGCGCCCCATGAAGCGGAGCGTCTGGCGCACACGTTCGTCGGGCAGAATATTCAGGAAAGGTGTTTGACCAAGTTGGACAGCAAGTGCCTGTTTCAAAGTGCCGTCAAAGACTGGCTCGCCGGTGGTATTGACGAAGTCAGCGAGCAGGATTGTGTCTTTGTCTGTGAGGGCCTGAGCGCGATTGAAGTAGAAGAAGACACCCGCGCCGACTACGAGGATGAACAACCCGGCGACGATGCTCGCGCCGACTTTGCGCTTCTTGATCTCACTGACGATGTACTCCGCACTGGAGACTTGCTGGGGCACCGAGGCCTCGGCCGTAGTCTTTGTAGTCGCAGATGTGGGAATAGCGGCGTGATCGCTGATGGTCGTCATTCCCGCGATCTTTTCGGGAGCGACCGAGCGTTCCAACTCAGCTTCAAACTCCAGCCGCTGCTTAAGCCTTTTTAGGTCCGTCAGTAGCTCTTTAGCAGTTTGATAACGCTCATCGCGATCTTTGCGCAGTGCTTTGGTGATAATCCATTCGAATTCAGGCGGTACGGCGGAGGCAAAGCGCGCGAGCGGCTGCGGCTCTTTCTGAGTGATGGCGATAAGAACATCGGTAGATGTGTTACCCAGGAACGGCACTTTGCCAGCAACCATCTCGTACATCAAGACGCCCAGACTCCAGATATCCGTGCGCGCATCAACCGTCTGGGCGCGCGCTTGCTCCGGCGACATGTAATGCGAAGTTCCCATCACAACGCCTGCGTCGGTTTGCACGAACACTCGCGTCGAGGCTTCGGCATCCAGACTCGAACGGTCCAGTGTTCTCTCCGTGAGTTTCGCTAAACCGAAGTCCAACAGCTTTACAAAGCCGTTGCGGCGGATCATCACGTTCTCTGGTTTGATGTCGCGATGAACGATGCCGGCTGAGTGGGCTTCGTCCAGGGCGCCGACAATTTGGATGGCAATATCCAAAATTTCAAGAGTCGTTAACGAGTCATCTGCCAGCCGATGTCTCAGCGTGAGCCCGTCGATGAATTCCGTCGCCATGAAGTGGCGTCCGTCTTCAACACCCACTTCGTAGATCGTCAAGATGTTGGGATGATTGAGACTCGAAGCAGCGGAGGCTTCCTGCTCAAAACGATTGAGCCGATCGCGATTCGTGGTGAACTCCTCGCCTAACAGTTTCAGTGCTACCTTGCGTCCAAGCTTGAGATCTTCTGCCAGGTAGACCTCTCCCATACCTCCGGCTCCGAGTTTTTCGATGATCCGGTAATGAGAGATTGTTTTTGCTTCCATGCCCAGTTGCTGCGTTCGATCGTCTATGCAAGTACGTGCGGTGTCAAACCTTGGTTTCGGACGAGGATTGTAGGGGCGTCTCTCCGTGGGGGCGCCCTCGTTTCGGTCGAGATCCTTCTCAGGAAGCAAGGGGCGCCCACGGAGTGACGCCCCTACAACTCCAGCACCTCTTGAAAAGCTGCCAGCGATGAGCCGCGAATACTCACAGTCTTTAACCTGGCCGTCTGTCCTCGCGTGATCTCGACAGCGCTGCGCGTGACTTTAAACACCTTGGCCAGCAACCGAACGAGTTCCTCGTTCGCAGCGCCATCGACAGGCGGAGCGGCAATCCGCACTTTCAATGCGCCGTTGTGTCCGCCCACGATCTCACTACGCGAAGCTCGCGGCACGACCTGCACTTTGAATCTGAGTATCTCGTCCTGAAAGGAATACTTCACCATTGCTGACCTGGAAAGGATCAGCCAATAAACATCAGTGGCTGTCCCCGAAGTAGTGTGCCCGCGATTGCTGATTGGAAAAGCCAGATGATAATGAAGCCGACTATGGGAGAGATGTCGAACATGCCCAGCGGTGGAACGATGCGACGCAAGGGGACCAACAAAGGATCAGTAGCAATCACCAGGAACCTCATCACCCGATTTTGATACCCCACCGTGCCCCACGAAAAGATTATGCGGATGAAAATAAGTAGCGAGTAAATCCCGAGCAGGCCATACAAGAAATAGCCGATCACCTGGACGAGCGCGCCGGCGCCGGCAGCCAAAATAATCCCCACCAAAGTATTCGCCACACTCGAAAGCAACTGCAGCATGAACCAGCCCAACAGAATCGCGACCAGAATTGTTACTACAGGCGCATATTTTGAATCGACGCCGAAACTCACCAAGCCGCGGCGCATGGGATTGAACATGGGATCGGTTAGCCTCCGGATCGTGCGCGAGGGCCAACTGAAATAATTCATATCAATAGCGTTATGAATCAGACGCAGCACAATCAAAGCAAGGACAATTATGATCCCGCTAATGATCAGCCAGTTCAGAAACATATAGATCCGGTGGATTATCTGCATCGCCCCTACTTTACACCGCCGCTCTTGGTTCCCGCTCGCCAAAGATCGCTGTACCAATTCGCACGATCGTGGCGCCCTCTTCAATGGCGACTTCGAAATCGTGCGTCATGCCCATCGAAAGTTCACCGCGAACACCACCAAAGTGGCCTTTAAGACGAAGTGCATCGCGCAGCCCCCGCAGCCTTCGAAAAAAGGGACGCGCGTCGCCAGGTGAAGCGAAGTAAGGAGGCAAAGTCATCAGACCTATCAGCTTAATTCGCGGTAAAGCGTCGACAGTTGCTGCGAGCGCTTCGACCTCCGCTGCCGGAATTCCAGTCTTGGCTTCTTCACCACCCAAATCCACTTGAATCAGTACAGGCAACTCAGCGCGTTGCTCTTCTTCGCAAATACGATCAAGCCGCTGCGCAAGATCGGTCGAATCGAGAGAGTGAATCACGTCGAACAACTGCACGGCTCGTCGCGCCTTGTTTGACTGCAGATGGCCAACCAGATGCCAACGTGCGGCCGAGCGTCCCAGCTCGACTATCTTTGTTTCAGCTTCCTGGACACGGCTTTCGCCTAGCTCTGTAAGTCCTTGCGCGATGGCTTGCTTCAAAGTCTCAGCCGGATGTGTTTTGCTGATCGCGAGCATGGTGATTTCAGCATTCGCGCGATGAGCCCGAGTGGCGGCGGCAGTGATTCGCTGACGCACCTCTACGATTCGATCTCGCAATTGATCGCTAACGGAGTTTTGCAACGAAGACGAGTTGGTCATGTTGGTTTGACGACTAACTGTAACCCGCAGCGCAAAGTCGTGGCAACGAAGCTGTCCGGTGTGATCAGAATGCGGAGCTATCGATCCCGTCTGCGTCCTGCCACACGACCCGGAAAGATGCCGCGGATAAACGCGGATGATGCGGATCTGAATGATTAGGTCTTGCCTATATCAGGCGCAAAGTCATATCCGCGTCCATCCGCGTTCATCCGCAGCCAGGTTCTTGACACCCTCTAACCTCATTCGCATAATGATTCGCCCTTGCGGATGTGGCGGAACTGGCAGACGCGCAGGTCTCAGAAGCCTGTGATGGTGACATCGTGGAGGTTCAAGTCCTCTCATCCGCACCAAAGTTTTGCGAAACAATTAGCGAGCCCTGTTAACGGGGCTCGCTTTTTGTTCGTCATCAAGATGAACAGACGGGGCATAGCGAAAACGGGGCAATCAAAAATTTGCCACACAACTTTTGTCGATGGTGTTTTCCTGTTAAGAGCGGAGATAAAAGGATACGGGGGGAGCAATATGAGAGCAGAAAGAGCATCCTTAGTTGAACCACTCGGTAATAATACTCAGCCAGGTACGACGCCGTTGCGCATAGCCGAACGGCCTTCACAGAGTCGCGTGCAGCGATTAGTTGACCTTGCCTTTAACCTTTTGAGGGAAGCTGAAGTGCTGGCCAGAGACAAAACATTTACTGAAGAAAGTGTCCGCGTGCAGTCGTTGAATTTTAATGAGGGTATCGATTTTTACAACGAAGTGCAGCGGTTTGAAGTCGGGCTGATCAAGCGAGCCCTTGAAGAGACTGCCGGCAACCAGGCGCGGGCGGCCAAGCTGTTACACATCAAACCCACCACGCTGAATTCCAAGATCAAACTTTACCAAATCGAGTTTTAAAGGAAGGTCTCACGTTTTGGACTTTGGTCTTTGGACTTTGGTCTTTGACTTCTATGCGACGTTCGAGATCTGGTAGACCAGTCAGGCAAGGAAACGAGTCAAAGTCCAAAGACCAAAGTCCAAAGTCCAAAACTTGAGACCTGAGACCCTAATTCACCGCTTCCGAATACGCTGAGCTCTGCGTGTCGCGGCCATCGCTGATCGTTAGCTGCTGCTCGTCGAAGAGTGTCGAGTCGATCAGTGTTTGTACCCAGTATTGTCCGGCCGAAGGAAACGTTACATTCACAAAAAAACTGATGTTGTCCGCGACGCCACCCTGCGCAATCTCAAAGCGTGTTGGCTGAGACACTACAATCGGATGTTTCTTATCCGGAGTCAGGATTCGGACTTCGGTCAGATAGGCACCCTCGCCTGACCAGTGATTCACCACCGCGAATTTGATTAATGAAATCGGTAACTGTTGCACCATGATGTTTTGAAACACACCCATTAGCGATAGCTTGTTGCCGACTTCGAGCCGGACATCGTCACAGAATAGTGTGTAGAGCAATTCCAGCTTTTGGTCCTTATTCTCGGCCTTTTTCCCGGACGGTGTCATATTTACTCCTCGAAAGTTTTTAGTGTGGTGGGCAGTATAGAACGTTAAGACTGGGTTGTCGTTGGAGCGATGCCGAATTGAGTTTTCATTCTCACTATCGCTTTTGAGAATGTGCGACAACTGGAATTCCGGAATATCAGGAGTCTAGACGGGCAGTTACTTACACCGAAGTTGTAACAGCGGGGATAGGCTCTTAATATTCAACCCAGCAGTTCTTTCAACGCCGCTTCATCAATCACCTTCACTCCCAACTCTACTGCCTTGTCCAACTTTGAACCCGCTTCGGCCCCGGCGACTACGTAATCCGTCTTCTTACTTACCGTTGCAGTCACTCGGCCACCGCGGTTTTCTATCTCGGCACGAGCTTCGTCGCGTGTAAAGCTCTCCAGCGATCCGGTCAACACGAACTGTTTGCCGGCGAAGTCTTCATTCTTTGCAACAGTCGTCGATTGCTCCATCTCCGTGCGCACACCTGCCGCCGCCAAACGTTCACACAATGACACATTGCCGGCATCGTCAAACCAACTACGAACACTCTCGGCCACCGTTAGTCCAATCTCAGGGACGTCATCGAGTTCCTCAACCGAGGCCTTGCTCAGCCGTTCCAGCGAGCCAAACTGTTTCGCGAGAATCGCAGCGTTCCGCTCGCCAACGTGCCGCAATCCAAGAGCGTAGACGAGATTCGCCAGCGGTCTGGTTTTGCTTGCTTCAATCTGGTCCAGCAAATTCGCCGCCGATTTCTTCGCCATTCGTTCCAGTCCAGCAACATCATCCTGCGTCAATTGGTAAAGGTCGCCAACGTCGCGCAGCATTTTCTTCGCGACCATCTGTTCAACCAGCGACCCGCCCAAGCCTTCGATACGCATCGCGCGGCGCGAAGCAAAATGAAGCAATCGGCCCATCAACTGAGCCTGGCAATCAGCCGCGACACAACGAGTTACTACCTCGCCTTCAATTCGCGAAATCTCGCCACCACAGACCGGACACTTCGTCGGCATGCGAAACTTCTTCTCTTCGCCGGTGCGCTTTGACTCGATGACCTTCAGGACTTTCGGAATGACATCGCCGCCCTTTTCGATTAGCACCCAATCACCGATGCGTATCCCCAAACGTTTCAACTCATCCTCGTTGTGCAGTGTGGCGCGCGACACGGTGGTGCCCGCCAGCACGACGGGCTCAAGATTAGCAACGGGTGTTAACGCACCCGTCCGTCCAACTTGAACCGAGATCGAGAGCACCTGTGTCGTCGCTTGCCGCGCCGGATATTTGTAGGCGATGGCCCAACGTGGTGCTTTGGAAGTGGTCCCAAACTCATCCTGTAATGCTGTTGAATTGACTTTTACGACGAGCCCGTCGATCTCGTAACCCAAGTCGTCGCGTTTTGCCTCCATCTCATTTGCGAATGCAATTACATCCTCGATAGACGAACACAACCTGCGGTTCGGGTTTACTCGAAAGCCGGCACGCTCCATCCAGTCGAGCGCGTCCCAATGACTTGGAAGCGGTTTCCGCTCGCCAACCAGCAGGTCGTAAGCAAACATGTCGAGGCCGCGGCTCGCGACCTTTTTTGAATCAAGCTGTCGAATCGTGCCCGCGGCTGCATTGCGAGGATTCGCAAACTTTGGCTCCCCTTGCTCTTCGCGTTCGGCATTGGTCTTTTCAAAGACGCTCCGAGGAATAAAGACTTCTCCGCGTACCTCCAGTTCATTGCCAATCGACTCAGCGGCAGATCGCAACTTGAGCGGCACGCTGCGTATCGTTCGTGAGTTCTGGGTGACGTCTTCACCGGTACGACCGTCGCCGCGCGTCACGCCGCGAGCCAGCAACTGGTTCGCGTATAGCAAAGAAATCGAGAGGCCGTCGATCTTCAGTTCCGCGACATACTCAATTGGGCGGCCATCTGCCAGTCGTTGGCATCGCTGATCGAATGCGCGCAGTTCTTCAAGGTTGTAGCTGTTATCGAGCGAAAGCATCGGCCGGCGATGCACGACTTCGGCAAAGCCTTCGACGGGCCGGCCGCCAACGCGTTGGGTGGGACTGTCAGTAGTTACAAATTCAGGGTGCTGATCTTCGAGTTGTTTCAGTCTCTCGAGCAGTTTGTCATAGTCGAGATCGGAAATCTCGGGATTGTCGAAAACGTAATAGAGCTCCTCGTGTCGACGTACCTCTTCCCGCAGTCGCTCGATCTCTCGCTGAGTTGATTGCGCTTTCGCCAAGCAGTATTCCTTAATTCAAGCTCTGTTAAGAGCGCCCTGTACAAGAATCGGCGCCGTCGGTTCACTCGAAACAGCCCGTCTCAGTCGGCTTTGCACAAACTAAATAAATGTACGGAGTGCCTTGGACAGGCGCAAAGCAATCAGAACCGCGGAGCGC
>JANNON010000177.1:0-5610 GCA_031399105.1 Blastocatellia bacterium
GATTAGCCGCGGATAAACGCGGATGGAACTGATCTGAAGAATCAAAAGACTACTATCATTTTTCACACTCTCTCATTCAGATCCATATCATCCGCGTTCATCCGCGGCAAATACTCATCCCATGCTTATGTAATTCTCATCTTCCGAAAAACCCTGGATCCATCAAGAACCAGTTGACCAATCCGGCCGCGAGTCCCACCACCAAAACCAGTAACACGATGACCTTCTCTTTCGCAGTTGTCGGTTTTCCTGCCAACGAGGGAACCAGCAACAGAAAGAACCCGCCCACAATGACGACCGGACCAAAGCTCGCCAGTTTCATCGAATAGGTACCTTCGCGCCATAACTGACTCCAGTTGTAATAGACGAGGAAGGCGCCAACCAGCATTAGCACGACCGCAAAGATGCGCATTTTTAGAGATTGCACTTGAGATCCTCCGAATACTGAATGCCTCTTACTGAATGCCAGCTCAAACTTTCGACTCAAACTTTATCAGCCCGTCGATCGCTGCGATACTAAAAACTCAGCCTCTCAACGGATTCGCCACACCGGCGCACTAGGCTGCGATCTGAATTCACTTAGGAGGTTTTTCAAATGGGTACGATCGAATCTTATAAGGCACGAAAGTTCAACTTGAGCGGTCTCAAAGGAATCTCCGACGAGACACTCGAGATGCATTTCAAACTCTATGAGGGCTACGTTAAGGAGACGAACAATCTTACGGGCCGCATTGCGGACTTCATTAAAGACGGTAACGTGGACCAGGAAGAGATGCCGGCTTATTCCGAACTGACGCGCCGGTTGGGATTTGAACACAACGGCATGGTGTTGCATGAATACTACTTCGAGAACCTGACGAGTGGTGGCGGGACCGGCGATGCTAAAGGCAACTCAGGGTTTGCCAAGGCTGCCGAAGCGAGCTATGGCAGCTACGATATTTGGAAGGCTGATTTTGTCGGTATCGGCAAGATGCGCGGAGTTGGTTGGGCCATCTGCTACGAAAATCCGACAAACGGTCGACTCTCGAATCATTGGATCACGCTTCATGAGACTGGGAACGTCGCGGGCTACAATCCCATTCTGGTGATGGACGTTTGGGAGCACGCTTACTTGCTGGATTACAAACCGGCAGAGCGACCAAAGTATATCGAGGCGTTCTTCACAAACATCAATTGGGATATGGTTGAGAAGCGCATAAAAGTAGATACTGGGTCAAAAAAGGCTGGAGCTTAAAAGCGGTCGCCAGATGCTGGATGTCAGATGTTAGTCAGTTGTCAGTGGTCCGTTGTCCGTTGTTATTCTGTCGTGAGGAGTCTGTGATCACGCAGGTGCGTCAACTGACAACTGACAACTGACTAACATCCAGCATCTAACATCTACTTCTCCGGCAGCGGTGGCTTCACCAACTTACAATCCACAGTTAGAGCCCTTAGGAAATCCAACAGCGCCTCACGCTGATCCGGTAAAGGATTTCGCGGTTCGAGGTTTTTCTTGTCCAGGTGTGGATTCGGAATCCCGCCCTTAATCATCAGATCCACGGCCTCTTCCAAAGTCTTTACACTGCCGTCATGAAAATAGGGCGCCGACCTGGCGATATCGCGCAACGTTGGAGTCTTGAACGCGCCCGTGTCTTCCGGCTTATTAGTCACTTTGAATCTGCCAACGTCAGGTTCTTTCTGATCCATGCCAATCCCGACGTTGTGATACTGCTGGTCAGTAAACAGAACTCCGTCGTGGCAGTTGTTGCACTTGATGGCCTGGAAAATATTTGATCCTCGCCAGGCGCTTTCGCTGATTGCGGATTTGTCTCCGGCTTGATAGCGATCCCAGGCGGTATCGCCGCTGATGATTGTGCGCTCGAACGCGGCAATCGCCTTCACGATGTTGTCGGGCGTGGCATCGCTGCCAAACACCTTCTGAAACTGTCCGCGATAACCCTGAATGCCGTTGAGCTTGGCAGCGATTTCGTCGGCCTTCGCGCCCATGTTTGCGCCGGTCCAGGCGGCCATCGCCTGCTTTTCCAGCGATGGGCTGCGACCGTCCCAGTAGAACTCTTTGTGATAGCCAATGTTCCATAACGTGGGGCTGCTTCGCGGCAGTAGTTTATTAAAAGCGCCGACTGATTTCGCCAGGCCATCGGTTAATCCCTTCTCGCAAACGTGACACGAGTAACAGGATCGCGAACCGTCGCCGCTCAGCCGCTCGTCAAAAAACAGTTGCCTGCCGAGTGCGACTTTCTCAGGCGTCATAGGATTGTCGGCGGGAATCTCCATCGGCTCGTAACTCGCAAGCTGTGCCGGCAAAGGCAGAACCTCCGGGACAAAGCCCGCCGTTTCCGGATGGCGATTGCAGCCGGCGATCAAGGCAGCGACGACGATCAAGAGCGCGATTGTAAGCAGGCTTAGGCGAAGTGTTTTATGGTCCATGGACGCGGATTCTTACATTGGGCCCCTGGAAAAGTCTAGGGCTAACTCTTGAAGTTTGATCCGGCATAAGGCAATTTGCAGGTTGGGAAGGTGCACAGACAAAAATCAGCCGCGGATTAACGCGGATTAGACCGATCTGCGCATGATTTTTCAGATCAGTTCGATCCGCGTGCATCCGCGGCTGATTTCTCTTGTCTATGCCCACCTTCCCAAGCTGCAAATTATCGCTTAATGAATATTTGGTCGTAAGATGCCAACTGCTTAATCTCAGACAACATCGCGGAGAATTATGAAAAGATTCAATCGCTCTTTTTTACTTCCAATCATCCTAGTCGTTGCTGCAGTTCTGAGCGCCTGCACCAACAAGACTGACAACGCCAACACCACGGCGATCAATACGGTTACACCTCCTCCGGTCCAGAAACTCGTTCCTCTCCCGCGGCCTCAATCGATCGTGAACCAGGCAACAGCGCGTGGTGAACAGGACGATTCCCAGCCAGTGCTGAAAATCATTTCACCCGCGAATGGTTCAGAAGTCGAGGGCGCAACCGTTCCTGTGCGTCTCGAGTTGAGTGGAGACCTGAAGGGCTACCAGCCGCACAAAGATCCTGCAACGGGAAATGGCAATCATATCCACGTGATTCTGGACGACAATCCATACGAGGCTTACTACGATTTGACCGCTCCGTTAGAGCTGAGGAACGTCACGGCCGGCAAACACGTGCTGAGGGTCTTCGCTTCGCGACCTTGGCATGAGAGCTATAAGAACGAGGGCTCGTTCCAGATGGTTACGTTTAGCGTGAAAGGAGGCGGTGATGTGTCGCGACCGACTACCACTGGCTCCGGCCAGGTGATGTCAAACAATAACTCGACTCCAGATTCGAGTTCCCAAACCATTGAAGTAGATTCCGGGAAACCGCTCCTGACCTACAGTCGCCCCAAAGGTGAATACAAAGGAGCCGAGACGGAAGCAATTATGATCGACTTTTGGTTAACAAATGCGAAGTTGAAAGGCGATGGCGGCGAGTATCGAGTGCGTTACATCGTCGACGATGACGATCCACAGTATCTGGATAAGTGGGAGCCAGTGTGGCTAGCCGGTTGGATCAATGGCAAGCACACAGTCAGACTGGAATTGATCGGACCTGACGGTTATCCATTTAAGAACGGAAGCTTCAATGTCACGACGAGAGAGATCATGGTGGTGAAGTAGCAGGGATGAGTGACAAGTGACAGGTGACGAGCAAGAAGGTTCTGATTCTTATGCTTACTTGTCACCTGTCACCTGTTACTTGTCACTCATCCTTGGTGACTTTGCCTCGTCCGCACTTTGTGTTGAAATCAATCCCCGATGTTTATGAAAGAATCCAAGGAAGGCCTGTTTGCGAGTCTGGTCGCAGAGGCAGCCGCCTGCCGTCGTTGTCCAGAGATGTGTGACCGGAATGCAGTGCTGAGCAAACTGAATGGCTCTTTCGACGCCCGCATCATGTTCATCGGCGAAGCGCCCGGTCGCAAAGGCGCTGATCGAACTCACGTGCCCTTTTCTGGAGATCAATCCGGCGCCAACTTCGAACGCTTCCTGAAGTCGATCAATTTACCTCGCGAGCAAATTTTCGTTACCAGCGCCGCAATCTGTAACCCGCGCACACCGACCGGCGCTAATCGTAGACCCACACAGAAAGAGCTTGTGAACTGCTCCGACTTTCTCAATCGAACGTTTGAGCTCGTAGATCCTGAAGTCGTGGTGACCCTCGGCTCGGTTGCCTTGGGTGCCATCAAAAGGATCGCAACGCACGAACTCGCCTTGAAAGACGCTGCTGGAAAAATTCATCACTGGCATAAACGTCTGCTCGTCCCGATCTATCATCCGAGCCCACAAGTGCTCGCTTCACATCGCCGCGAAGCAGCACAGCTTCTGGATTACCAAACTGTTGCGCAGGCAATCACACAAGCGCGAATCTCGGAGATCGCCGCCTAGAAAAGACTCAGATGAACGCGACCGAACCGAGCACACTCCTTGAATCGCCATTGCATGCCTGGCATCTAACCCACGACGCGACGATGGCCCCGCGCGATGAATGGTGGGTTCCCACGCATTACGATAACGCCGCCAAAGAGTATGACGCCGTACGCACGCACGGTGCGGGCTTGATTGATCTCTCCTCGCGCGGACGAATACGCGTCAGTGGTTCTGAAGCGATTCAGTTTCTCAACGGGCTGATCACTAACGACATGAAGACGCTGAAGGAACTGTGCTGGATGCCCGCGGTCTTCCCCAACGTTCAGGGTCGTTTGATCGCCAGTGTTCGCGTGGTGCGCATTGCGGATGAGGAAGGAAAAAAAGGCGCCTCGCCCGTGTTTCTACTCGACACTGAAGCCGCAACCCGAAACCGCGTGTTGAGAACTATCGAACGGTTCACGCTTGCCGGCGACTTTCATGTGACTGATCTCACCACCGCGACTGGCCAAATTTCTATTCAAGGCGCAAAGGCCGTCGATGCTCTTAAGCAAGTCTTTGGCAGTCCGTGGGAAGAACCTGGAAACGAGGAACTAAGAATTCTCAATTGGAATGATGCTGAGGTAATCGTGGCTCGCGCGACACACACAGGCGAGGACGGTTTCGATCTTATTACTGACGCGGCACACGCACTGTCAGTGTGGGAAGCCCTGGCCGGCGCCGGTGCAGCGCCGATCGGTTTTGACGCTTGGGAAGTCTTGCGAATCGAAGCAGGCATCTCCCGTTACGGCGCGGATCTCGATGAGACTTTAGTCGTGTCGGAAACGAATCTGGACGATTCGGTGAGTTTCACGAAAGGCTGTTATGTCGGTCAGGAGATAATCGCGCGCATAAAGTATCGCGGTCATGTGGCAAAGAAAATCGCCGGCATTATTTTCGCTGAAGTAAACAACGCTCAAGCCGGCGCGGAAGTGAAATCGGTTGATGATCGTGAGATTGGCCGTCTTACATCGGTGGCGTTTTCGCCGAAGTTGGAAAGAACAATTGCCTTGGCCTTGATTAAATACCAGCACCTGGCAGCCGGCACTAAAGTCAAAGTCGTTGTCGGCGATAACCTGATTGATGGTGAAGTAACAGATCTCCCATTCGTTAAGTTGTAGGGGTGTCCCTCTGTGGGCACCCCACGGTTAACGCTGTTACAGCAGTTATCGCATGAATAATAGAGG
>JANNON010000199.1:0-1975 GCA_031399105.1 Blastocatellia bacterium
GCCGCACAGTTCGGATCTTGGGGTGCATGACCGACATCTCAGAGCGGTTGCACCTCGAAAACCGCCTGCGCCAGTCGCAGAAGATGGAGGCAGTCGGCGAGCTTACTGGCGGTATTGCACATGATTTCAACAACCTGCTGACAATCATATTAGGCAATGCTGAAATTCTGTTAGAACAACTGGGTGACAGGCCGCGCCTGCAAGGCATGGCAAAGATGACGGTTGAGGCGGCCGACAGGGGCGCCGAGATGACGAACCGTCTGCTTGCGTTCTCGCGCAAGCAGGTCCTTAAGCCTCGCGTGATTGATCTGGGCCAGTTGGTTCAGGGATTCGACGGCCTTCTGCGGCGGACATTGCCCGAAAACATCGATATCGAAGTCGTTCGCGGTGGTGGTCTATGGAAGGTTGAACTCGACGAAGGGCAGCTTGAAGCGGCGTTGCTCAACCTCGCCCTCAATGCCCGCGACGCCATGCCTGATGGTGGCTCACTGACTATCGAAACGGCAAACTGCTCCCTCGACGACGTTTACGTTTCCAACGAACTGGAATTGAAAGCAGGGCAGTATGTGATGCTAGTGGTCACGGATACCGGCCGTGGAATTGCGCGAGAAGTGATTAGCCGAGTATTCGAACCGTTCTTTACGACAAAGGAAGCCGGCAAAGGCTCCGGTCTCGGACTCAGCATGGTCTATGGTTTCGTCAAGCAGTCGGGCGGCCACATCCAAGTCTATTCTGAACAGGATGAAGGTACTGCGTTCAAACTCTATTTTCCACGTACAGCTCTAAAGGAAGAACGGCTTCAGGTGAACCTAGAGAGCAGGAACATACTC
Source organism: Blastocatellia bacterium (assembly GCA_031399105.1). Taxonomy (GTDB): domain Bacteria; phylum Acidobacteriota; class Blastocatellia; order Pyrinomonadales; family Pyrinomonadaceae; genus PSRF01. Next base: position 831 of record JANNON010000199.1, read on the forward strand.
GGTGGTCACGAGGTGATCCTTGTGGTCGAGGATGACAGCATGGTTCGCGAGTACGTGGTGGCACAACTCAATTCATTGGGGTATCGGCTAATGGAGGCGGCGACGGGAAGCGAGGCTGTTGAGATCCTGAAACAAGGCAACGAGATCGATCTTTTGTTCACTGATGTTGTCATGCCCGGTGGAATGGGCGGTCGTGCGCTTGCCGATGCCGCTCGCGCAATAAAGCCTGATATCAAAGTCCTGTTCACCTCGGGCTACACCGAGAACTCAATTGTACATGACGGTAGACTTGACCCGGGCGTGCAACTTCTAAGCAAACCGTACCGGCGTGAGCAACTTGCACGCAAAATTAGAAAGGTTCTCAGCGGGAACTAGCAACTATGTCTACGAGATCGGGTTTGCCTGCCACGGTATGTCCGGCATGGTGATCGCATTTGCGATTGTGACGAGCCTGCGGAGGACAGCGATGACGACGGGCTGGTGTGATTTCCCGCTTGTCTGTAGGCGTCGGACGACCGACTGCAGAACTGGATTGTGGCATGCGCCGGCAAGTGCGGCTTGGAACATCGCATTTCACTGTGACCTTCATCCCCATGCGATTTAGTTCTAGCATGACTTTGTTGGAAAGTGCTCTCTCGCTGTCATCGTCCCGCTGACTCAGTAAGCTGCGACTGCGGGCTCAGTAGAGATTTCTAAGTGAGCAGTCAGTGGGAATGCTTGGGGAGCGCCATTTGGAGGCCGTTGGGTTGGTAACGCTTCTGGCGGCTACGACAGCGAAACTACAGTGAAGGAAGTGGCGCGCTGCCAAGCTTTAAAGGCGAAGCATCTGCTTCCACCGCGGACGCTTGCGCGCGAGCGCTAGTTGTTCGCGCCAGGGTTGCGAGGGGCGATTTAGTTCGTCCTGAACAACGCTCATGCCATTGATTTGGCGCTGAAACGTGGTGGTTTTTCTCGCCATCGCCTGCAGGGATTTGTATGATTTACGGCGGAACCCTGCAATTTCGGTTCTGCCCATGAAGCACCGCCCGCGCGCTGAGGAACAGGATGATCTGCTGCGTCCGCGGCTGGTCGACATGATCGACCCGCGGCACGAGTTGGTGAAGCTGGCAGCATTGATCGACTGGGAGGTGTTCGAGCGGGAATGG
>JANNON010000239.1:0-5033 GCA_031399105.1 Blastocatellia bacterium
TCCACGACCAGGGCCGTTGTCTGCAGACTGTGTCCCTGTTGTTCCTTTCGCATATAAGCACGAGCGATCTGTTTCAGCTCTTGATCGACAAGCGGTATCAGTTCGTCGAGAGCTTGAGAATCACCTGCGCTCCAGGCTTCCAGCAATTCGGTGATTTTGTGTGTGTCGGACATCTTGTTGGGGCTCAGATCGAAATCAGCGGCGCGATTATACCCAACGCGCCGGTCTTTTCCCGCCAGCCAGAAATATATTTTCCGAAGAACGACTAAGGAATTTACGGGAACTTCGCCGGAGTTGGGCCACCGATGGAAGTGGGATCACATAGACAGTCCTTTGTCCTTACAAGCAAGCGGCGTTCGCTTCGAGGTAACGGATCGTCATTGGCAGCATCTTCGATGGAGTGAAAACTGTTGCCACAGGTTTCGCGGATATATAAAATGCTCACCGCGAAACTCACAACCTAAATTGCGCTGCTCTTGCAAGGATTCTCGCAGCCTTAGTCCGCACCATAAGGAGACAATTTAGTGGAGCGCCCGCTTTGGGATCGCATTCAAGAAATCTACTATTCGACCCTACTGGTAAGTGAATCGGAGCGGCATGCGTTTGTCGACACTGCATGCAGGTCCGATCCTTTCGTAGTGCGAGAAGTTACCTCACTGATTGAGTCCGACGAGTCATCGGGCGATTTTCTCGAACCCCCGCTCTTCGAACTGGGTTTAAGAATTATCACCAGCAATACCGCTAACCTCCAAGAGACGGCCGCTCCTGCTTTGGATAAACATATCGGGTCGACGATTGATAAACGATATCTCGTCGAAAGAGAACTTGGCCGCGGGGGCATGGGTGCAGTTTATTTAGCTCGAGATCTCAGCCTTCACAACAGACCGGTGGTGATAAAGACCCTTTTGCCAACCTCTCTCGGCACGCCCTACGTAGTGCGGAAATTCAGGCAGGAGGTGGAAGCCCTCTCACGCATCGATCATCCCGGTGTAGTGAGCGTGCTGAGCGCCGGCGAGTTGGTAGATGGCAAGCTGTATCTCGTAATGCAATACGTAAATGGTGAGACGTTGCGCTCGCAAATGCCAGGGGAAGGTATGGATTGTGACCGTGCCGCATCGATCTTGAAGCAGGTTGGTGCTGCGCTCGATGGCGTGCACGCAAAACGGATCTTTCACCGTGATCTGAAGCCGGAAAACATCATGCTTCAGACTCTCACCGGCGGTAATGAGTTTGTGAAGATAGTGGATTTTGGAATCGCAAAGGTGAAAGACTCAGTCGTTGCCCCCAGCACGATCAATGAGGCTCCTGTTGGTACGGTGTTATACATGTCGCCCGAGCAGTTGCGTGGAGAAAAGGTGGGTCCGGCCAGCGACATTTTTTCAATGGCGCTCGTCGCCTATGAGATGCTGACTGGACGTCGGCCATTCAATCCCACGTCGGGTCCTCAACTGTTGGAAATGCATCGAGCGGGCGTACGTGTGATGCCGAGTGATCTTCGGCCGGGCCTATCCACAGAAGCTCAGGCAATAATCCTACGCGCGCTCTCATTTGAAACAAAGGATCGTTATCAATCTGCCAGCGGTTTCGGCGATGCGTTGTGGAACGCGTTAAGTGGAGACTCCGCAAGAGACACTTTAATGCCCGCTCACAGGCGTGCGCTGAGACTGACAAGCGGAGAGTACTCGGCAGGACTGCGGTCAATGCCTTTACGCAGTGAGGGCGCCGCCTCATTAAGTAACATTCATCCTGCTGTGACGGAACCGAAGCGAGGCTTCAAGTGGTTACCGATCGTTGCAGCTACTTTACTCTTGGTAGTGGGTGGCATTGCTGTAACAGCGTTCTACATGACTCGCGCTAATCAGCAAGTTGCGACATTGGTATCGAAACCTCGACGTTCATTCAGTTATTGGTTAACTGTGCAAAAGGTGCGTGACGGAAGGAACTACCAGGATCCTTTTCAATCTTCGGGGCAGGAGATTTTTGAAAACGGGTATAAGTTTCGCATCAACGTCTTTAGTCCTGACGAGGGCTATCTTTACATCCTGAATGAGGGCACGCCTGAAGCAGACGGCACGAGTCTGACAATGCTTTACCCAACGCCATTGAGGGAAAGTGCGCTTGTTTCAAAACAGCCGGTGCATACCAATTGGAATACGTTCCGGGGTCAGCCTGGCACGGAGAAGATGTGGATCATCTGGTCGACTTCATTAGTCAGTCAACTGGAATCTGCCAAGAGTGAGTCGTTTGAAAACGACAAGGGTTCTATAAGAAACCCAGACTCTCTTCGCGCCGTCAGAGAATTTCTCAGTACACATTCTGAGCCTAAACCCGAGGCCATCAAAGACGCTGAAGCACAAACGACACGCGTGCTCGGCGTTGGTGACGTGGTGCTGAGGCTGGCTCAACTTGAACACAGGTAAGGCAGTGATCCTCATGTCTCCACAACGATCACAGTTCGTTGCTCAACACTTCAAAGCAGCTGAATTGGCTGTGCTGTTCACGGGGGCCGTATTAGTTGCGGCGCCCTTTCACGCATCCGGTGCTAGGAGTCCGCTGCAGGATACTGTCCGCACAATTGTTTCCGATGACTTCGTTAGAAATCGACCGAAAGGAAGGGTGCAACGCAAGGCGTATCGAAAAACTGGTCGAGCCTCCGACCTTTGGTTTTCAAGCGGACGTAGGTATCGGCTCGCGTCTTCTTCCGTTGGCAATTCGGCGAAAACTAAATTCGGCGAGGAATCGCAAGTAGGCCTGACGTTTTGGAAGATGCGGCTGCCTCAACTCTCTAGTTCCCGGACCCTGAAGCCGATTGCCTATGGATCACGGTGGATCGCAGAACGAGTAGAAGCTGAGACCCGCTTTCAAGAAGGGGACTACTTACGCTTAAGTATCGAATCTCCCTATGCTGGTTATCTTTATGTCATTGATCGCGATTGGTTCAGCAACGGCGATTTGGGCGATACGAGCCTGATATTTCCTATCCTTGGTGATGACAACCGGCTGAACGCCGGAAAATTGATCGACATCCCAGCGCCTAATCAAGCGCCATTTAGGGCAATGCCAAAAGCCAACCAACTCGGCGAGATACTGACAATCATCATCACTTCAGCGCCACTTGATTTACCAATCTCTGAGATGCCACTGCCGATTTCAAGTACGCAGTTGGACGGCTGGGAAGCAAGGTGGGGTGGAGCGACAAAGCGGTTCGAGATGGAGAACGGTGCCGGGCAGGTAAGAACAGCACAGGAAGAACAAGCAGCTCGCAAAGGAACCAGACAACTGACTAGAGACGATCCGCCGCCACAAACGATCTACGTTGTAACTGCCAGGGATCGAAGTGTCCTACTATTTAGTGTGAAGCTTTCTTATGCGCGCTAAGTGTATTTGTATCTAACGTTCGTTGATGAGTAGTCGCTCGGCTCATGACTTTCGCAATCCTGGATGTTATGGATCAGCACCGAAACCATATATTAAAAGGACATATCAACTTGATAGAAGTGCATCACTTGAGAAGAGCTAGTACCTTCTGATGGCTGACCCGTCCCGCAAAAATGTTTGACATACTGGTACGTCGGGCATAAATTAGCCCGCACCTCAGTTTCAAAATACCCCGCGGTACCTTCCGCGAAGCTGTCTAACTCATCAGTTAGCGATAAACCGAAGCATTAAGGCTCCCTAACCTGAGCCTCTCCTTAGCTCATGTAAGGAACAATTGGAAATGCCTTCCGTCTCGACTCATAACCCGCACACTCAGGCCTTTCGAGCGATCCCGATTATGTTCGTCGCGTTAGCACTTGTCATAGTTGGAGTCTGGAGCTGGGAAGCCGCTGCCCAGCAGGCACCAACTGACAAATCGAGGTTCACCGGCACCCTCGATCTTATCTATCGCCAGAAGTACAACGAAGCGATCATTGAAATCGAACGAGTGTTGGAAGCAGATCCGGGGGATGGTGAGGCGCTAACTTATCTGGCCACCGCGCATCTTTACCAGGACCATGCGTACACGAAAGCGCTGAAAGATTTTGATGCAGCATTCCAGGCTGGAGGTGGCGCAACTTTTGTTGTGACGCATTCGCATGAAAATTTCAGCACCGGTCTCGTAGTGGATTACTGTCGAGGGTGGTTGCATCTTCGCGCCGACGGAGTCGCATTCGTGCCAGTCGACAGCAGCCACGGGTTCAAGTCAAAGTACAACGAACTGAAAGAATTCAAGATAAACCGGCTCTCAAAGAAAGTCTTTCACATCAAAGTCGGCGAGAACAACCGGAATTTCCGCGGTCGCACCAACACCGAAGCTGAGCCACTTCTCGTCGTCGCTCTTTACAAGAATTTTTCTAGGAATTGAAAGATTCCCTCATGTCGGCACATCAACCGCCGTCCACTTAACTCACAGGAGGCCCCATGAAAAACCGCTCACTACGAACCACCGCTGTATCGCTTATGTTTCTGTTTACTGCTCCCAACGCGCAGTTTATTGCGTTTGCTCAGGACGGAAGTAACGGTACCCAGCAGCAGAAAGTTGAATCGCCGGAAGAGAAAAAACTGCGTGAACGTGAGGAAACTCTAAGGAAGAAAGAAGAAGACCGAAAGAACAAGGAAGCAAAGGCGCGCGCAAGCGAAGCCAAGAAGTATCAAACTCTCACTGAATTTGCCGAAGATCTTTATGCGAGCGATCTCGAATTTCGAGAGCACGTAGACGAGGCTTATTTGCAGTTACAGAGCACTCACGCTCAGGAGGCATACTGGATTAACGTTCTGCCGAAAAAAGAAATGTTGCTAACAGAAAATCAAGGCGAAGCGCTAAAGCTCCGGAGGGTTCTCTACGATAATCCTCGCGTCCAGGAATATGTCAATCGACTCGGTCAACAACTAGTGCCCGAGGATTCAGACAAGCTTTATTCCTTCAAAGTAATACATGGTCCTATCCCACATGCCTATACACTCTCCACAGGTACAGTTCTGGTTAGCGCCGGCATGATCTCATTGTTAGATAATGAGGCCCAGTTGGCTTATCTTCTGGCTCATGAATTGGC
>JANNON010000289.1:0-3726 GCA_031399105.1 Blastocatellia bacterium
CCCACCTTCAGGAGTTTTCTGGCGACGCCGCGGTTTTTGCGGGAACTGAACCATTGCTGGAAGACTGCTTTCAGTTTGGCTACGACTTAGAAAAACAGGCGGCGAAGGCCAAAAGCAAAGTCAGTCCGCTGATGATCATTAGTGCGCTCGTGCTCATTGGGCTGGCCGTCCTGGCATTTTTTTGGTTACGCGACCGCCAACGATGGAACGCTTATGTTGAGAGACTGCGAAATGAACCGGGCATCGTCGTTACCGAAACTGGGAGGCGCGACGGTAAGCATTTTGTAACTGGGCTCCGCGACCCGTTGTCTCGCGACCCCGCAACCTTAATTCAAGATACTGGCCTGGCTTCCGATGCGGTCCTTTCAGCCTGGCAACCGTTCCAGGCCTTGACCCCGGACTTTGTGCTGGCCCGGGCGAAAAAATCTCTCGAACTTCCGGGCACTGTGGAGTTGCGTTACACGGGTGGGGTCCTTGAGGCAGAGGGTTTCGCTTCGCATCAATGGGTCCTGGAATCCCGCCGTACCGCTCGCCTGCTTCCAGGTGTTAACCAGTATCGTGACGATCGACTTTTCGATCTCGAGCGCATCGAGAATCCTCTTCTGAAGTTTGATTCGAATTCGGCGGAACTCAGATCCGATCAGCAAGAGACGCTACAGCAATTGATGGCTGAACTTGAGCATCTTCGCCAACTGACTGGTGGCAGGAAAGTGACACTCGAGGTCACGGGACACACCGATGGAAGTGGAACTGAGGCAGCAAACAGCCTGCTCAGCCAGGGCCGCGCTGAGACTGTGGCCGCGCTTTTGAAAGCGAGTCTCAAAGAATGGACGAATCTCGCAGTCACCACGGTGGGATCGAAGAACAAACTACGTGAAGAACTGACCGAAACTGACCGCGCGACAAATCGTAGCGTAACGCTTAAGGTTGTAGTGACCGAAACCAAATAGAGGAACGGCCAGATGATTCAAAAGAAAGTATGCATGCTGGGAACGTTTTCCGTCGGTAAGACAAGTCTGGTACGGCGATTCGTTGAAAGCATCTACTCGGACAAATACCACACGACGGTGGGCGTAAAGATTGACAAGAAGGTGGTCCAACTCGACGGCTCAGAGCTCATGTTGCTCTTGTGGGACATTGAAGGCACTGAGAGCGAGCATGACTTGCGCAAATCGTATCTGCGCGGGGCTGCGGGCTATTTGCTGGTAGCAGATGGCACTCGTCAGGACACCCTGTATAAAGCGCTCGCGCTCCAGACGAGGGTGGAAGAAACGATAGGGTCCGTCCCGTTCCTGCTCCTGATGAATAAGGCGGACCTCAGCGATCAATGGAGTATCAGCGAACGGGAAGCCACGGCGTTGAGTGAAAAGGGTTGGGAAGTAATTCAAACGAGCGCGAAGACTGGATTGGGCGTTGAGAACGCGTTCCATTCCCTGGCTAAAAAACTTGCGGAGGCCACATGAAGGATCTACCTATTCCCATCAGGGAATTTATTCTGTCTCTTACGGACGACATGCTCTCACCGGCTTACCTGCTGGTGACAGCGGATGGCTTGCTTATCGAGAGTGGCGGCGATCTTGAAGCCTATGGACTGACGGACCTGGCGAGAAATGTCGAGGTTAGCGAGCGTATTCCGTTTCTCGTTGGCGTGCTGCCCCTCGGAGGAGCCAGTCTTTTTCTCCCGCGTGTGCAGACTAAATCTGACACATTTGCCGACATCTACCTGTTCGGGCGTGAGCAAGGGACCTGGATCCTGTTGCTGGATACCAGCATGGAAGTAGCGGTGCGGCAAGCGATGCAGCAGAAGCTTTACCAATCTCGTTTGCAGGTGGAGGATCTGGAACGTGAGGGCGACGCGCTCTATAAGGCCAATGCTTTTTTGGAAGGGTTGGTTAGCGAGCGCACGGCAGAATTGTCTAAAACTGTGAGGGAGCTACGTCAGCAGATCTCCGAGCTGGAACGCGCACGAAAAGCCGGTCAGTAGAAATAAGCCAAAGAGATCGAAGGAAGATAGCGAGACACGGAGACACGGGGACACGGGGACACGGGGACGCGGGGATGCGGAGGTGCGGAGATGCGGGATGTGTTCGACTTTTAAGTAGGACGAGAGCGCTCTTAACTGGGAGCGCGGACGGCCTCGTCCGCTCTCTCGCTGCCGCGTAGTCTCTTGGAATAAATGCGGAAGGACCTTAAGCCCTTCCGCTTTTGTTTTGTCTGGCTCGCTGAGCTACCGGTTCTGTGCTGGGCCGTTCATGCCCTTCATCGGCATTTGAAGTTTGCCGTCCGCTCCGGATGTGAGCGCCAGGAAGTCTGAATCGTGACGCAGCGAATCGAACACCGCATCCACGCGCGCTTCCATCATCTCCTTCGCCCGCACAGCCTGATAGCGTTCATAGGTGAAGAAGTGGCGTTTGAGTAATCTTAGCGCTTTCTCGCGTTGACCGGTTTGAGCATAAACAGCGGCGAGGTTATAAGACGCTGGCAAAAGGGCTTCGTTCTCGCGTGCAATCTTTAACGCCTCGTCGCGATTTCCGAAAGCGACCATGAAAACGGCCGCGAAGACGATGTTGTAAGGATCTTTCGGATCGAGCGCCAAGGCTTCCTGTGTGTATTCGTTTCCCTTCTTCGGATCGCCTTCTGAGTTCCAATACACGGCGAGGTTTCTGTAGGTAAGCGCGAGCGGATATGCTTCGATGGACCTTTCCATTAGCGCTAATCCCGCTTTGAACTCACCATCATGAATCGTCATCTTGCCCAAACCATGTAAAGCAACCGCACGCGATAAGGGATCGGCTGCCATCTTGAGAACGGCGTCGAACATTGTGCGCGCCTTGTCCCAATCGCCCGTGTGATGTCGATAGACTTCACCGAGATAGCGAAGTGGCGCAGGGTCCGCTGGATCGAGGCGATGAGCATCCGCGTAATATTTTTCCGCGCTGCGATACCGGCCATTGAGTTCAGCCGTTAAACCGAGGCGCATCGTTCTTTCGATTCGTGCACTCAGCTTTGGTTCGAACACGGGACTCGTTAGGGTTTCATCGCTGACAACGGCAACTTCAGCGCCCAGCTTCTTCAACTCCTTGGCAGCATCCTTCGCCTTCTTCGGAAACAGGCACTGATGTTCCGCAACAGATTTCAACAAAGGAATCGCGCCTGCCGTGTCGCCTGCCTTTGCCTTCTCTTTCGCCTCTTTCAGTTGATTGTCGAGTGCCGTCTCGCGCTGCTTCATCTCAGCTGTGACCAGCTTCTCCAACTGGTCCACCTTCAGCTTGCCGGCAGTATTCTCGAGTTTGGTGACGGGCGTGCCGTCGGGTGTGGCCAGGACAGCTACCGGCAGCTTGGATTCACCAACGAGTTTTTCCGCGTTGGGATTACTTGCGTCGGCCAACTCCATGGATACACATTGACCGGCGTAGAGAGAGAGTGTGCGCGAGGCTCGCAGACTGGATTTCTGCAGCTCCTCTTTTGAAGCCGGGAACCAATACAGCACCAGCCCTTTTGCCGGTGGGTCTTTCGGCGCCCGAACCTTCCACGGAACGTAATAAACCTCTGGCGCCGCACCGCCCGAAGCCATGCCACCACCGCCGCCGCCGCCACCGCCTCCGCAAGTGGCCCATAGAGGCGAAACCGCGATTAGACTGACGAGTACGATTGCAACGGAGCGATTGAGTAGTGTTTTCATGCGCTGGATTGTAGCAAGGGCCCGTTCTGAGGAACAGGTTTGAA
>JANNON010000308.1:0-3302 GCA_031399105.1 Blastocatellia bacterium
GCCACCGCCCCAGCATGTCTGGCGCAGTTTTCAGTTCGGCAAGGGACCGCCTTGGACGCGTTGATACTGACTGCCAAAACCTAACTCAGAGGGCTTTTCTAAATAGTTAAGTCAGAGGGCGTTTCTAAATAGTTCTGACAGGAGACGACCGTGGACAGACATCCGCAGGCGGATAAACGTGAGTTTGGTTAAGAGTCTCGGATAACCTCGTCGCGTGCCATGACAAGCTAAAACCGCATCGCGGACATCAAAAGCGGTGCGCACTTAACTAAAAGGCCGGGGTTCGTTTGTTTCGGAGCCGAAACGCAGACTTCTGGTCGGTTCGTCTATCTCGGCATTGAAGAACGAGACGTTGGCGTTCTTAAGCAGCGAAAATCGCGGGTCGCTGTCGACATGATTTGGTTTCTCCGCCGAAGGTAGCCAACCCTTTAGATCCGCTTCGTAAGCCAGCAACCACTCGGGGCCGTGCAAGGAACTTTTACGCATTAGCGATCCCCAAATCGGAAAGGTCACTGATTTCTTAATCAGTCCCAAACTCTTTGCGTGTAACGCCAGAACTGCGATCACTGGATCAGGGTTACCGTCGAGCCGTCTCGCGAGTTTTGTTGAAATTGATCGCTCGAACCAGATCGCCGCCCAGAGTGCCCAGGCGACCTCCGTACCTAAGGCGAGCACCGAATCCTCTTCGAGAATGCTTGAAATCACTCGGTCCAAGGCCGGGCCCGATTCCTCATCCGCGTTCATCTCAAAGTGAGTCACGAGCGCCTCCATCGCTCCATGCTCGGCCAACGCACATTGACAGATCAAATCCTGAAGTAGATCCCAATCCCTGATGATAACGGTACGGAGACGTGCAACGGCATAAGCAAGCACCGGATCATGAAGATTCTGCGACTTGAGCAGGAAGGCCTGATTGAAGTAGTCGAGTAACTGGTCAGCCGACGCTTCATCCTCACGCTCATCCTCCTCCTCATCATCCCGAGTGACCTCCTTATCGAAATGATAGTGTCTGAGCTCCGCGTTCCACCTCCGATCGAGCTCGACGGGAAGCTCTTCGATGGATGTCTTTCGCGCGTTGATCGCCAGTTCGAAATCCCAAAGAATCTCCTCCAACTTTGCCAACCCCGCCTCGGCCGCGGAGCGCGAAGGAAATATCAACTCGTAATCATCGATATATCTCATTCCTACGAGTCCCAGTCTTTGAAGCCGCTGATCAACGGCCGAGGCAATGACCTCACCAATGATAAAGGACGCGTCAGGACCAGTTGGTATACCAAGAGTTTGACCGTCCTGTAGATCGCGAATAGAGGCATCAAGATCATTTGCAAACCCTCCGCTGCGAACGCGTTTCGCTACGGTCTTGCCATCAAGCGCCCACGGAATACTGTGCGTGTAGATTGAACCGTAGAAGCGCGAAATATCAGTTCTCAGAATGAACCGTCCCGCGGTACGCACGCGGGCGCGAGATTTCGCAAGGTCGAGACCCTCCTGTTGACTCTTAACCGCGCGCATCTCGGTTGGATCGACGATTGGTTTACTGACACTGAGCTTGGATTTAGCAAAATGTTTTTCCAGCTGGCCCCAATGATCCGCGAGCAACTTAGTTAGTTGTGCATAGTTGAAAGGGTTCGGCAGGTGAAGTCTGCGCCGTTGGCCTCCCGGCCGGGCAAGGTTATGAATAGCTGGCCTGGTGGTCTCAGTGGAAAACTCCCACTTATTAACACTGATAAATTCGGCAAACGCGGCCGAGGTAAACGCGGGTGGCAGCTCCTTCGGAAAGTAGCCTCGAGAGATGAGAAGTTCGCCGAGTGAGGATTGCGAGGACTCTGCCGTCAGCCCTTTTACGGGAGGAAACTGCAGTTCGTTTATATTTACTTTTGGTTCTTGAGCCACTTCTCAGCACGCTCCAGTGATTTTGAGATCCCAGGTTCCTCGAGGAAAGCGACGAGACTGGCATTTCGAAAATTTGGTTGTTCAAGAAAATCAACCACCACTCTTACTAACTCGATGAGCGGAACCGTTTTCACTCGCTGCCTGACCGCTTCATTCAAAGCACTCAACAAATGCCTTGCATGAACCGCGAGACGGAAGGTGTTGTTATGATAGCAGTGCAAGTGCTGACGGTTTCGGCCATCAGCATTGAGCTTGTCCTCCATCCAGATGAACCTTGCGTGCTTGGTCCACAGCATGAACTTCAGTGGATTATTCGGCTCAAATTGGTAAACGAGCTCCTCGAACCGTGTTCTTGGCGAGACTCCACTGGCTGGCTGCAGAATCACGCGCATCGGCGCTTCGTCGTCTCCAATCGCAGCGACGGAAGGACTGCCATCGTGTTTAGCCAAAACGGTTGTCACCAGCGTCCTTTCTGCGGCAACTACATCCCCAGTGTTCTTGTCCCCACCAAAAGCATCAATTCTTACTCCATCGGCAATTCGTCTCATCACCTCGTCAAGGGAAATGGGCGGCTCTTCGGTGGCGAATTGAAATGCCGCCGTCGTGAAAAGTGCTTTGAGTAATTGGGCGAGCTGGCTCAACGTGTGGGCGCCGACGATCCTGAGGCTCAACCAGGTAGACCATCCGAACGGATAGAGCACAACGCGAGGAATAGGCAAGACTCGAAAGGTGAAAGCCTGATCCTTGATAATGCTGATCTTAGGTAACACTGTCGCATGTATTGGCAGCATCGCTTCCCAAGCGCTATCCGGATAAAGATGAGGCTGCTCGGAACGCAGTGAGAGACGCCAATACCTGTAGTTATCGTAGCTTAGCGAAAGACGTTTGAGAATCTGTCCCTGATAGCCTTGGCGAAGATCCGATAAGTCCAGCGTTCCTGCATCAAAGATATTCTGATGAAGCTGAACATAGTCAGCAGATGTGGTGAAAGGTAGTGGATTGTTCGCCGCCTCTTTTCCCAGATAGAACAGTGTCGTGTGTTGATCAGCTATCTCAACGACTGTTTCAGTGAGTGTTGACATACAGTACCTGCGTTGCTAGGGTCTGCTTGACTGTAATAACGGGGGTAACCCTGAAGTTACCTGGGACTGGCCATAGTCGCCAGATCCCGCGGGAGGCCGCGTCACTTAGACGCGGCCTTTTCATGTTGTGAGCACTATAAAGGGCTTTGCCCCGTCGCTCGACGATTGCTTAAAGTCTCCAAGCCCATGGAGCGTCGCCATTCCAGGGAGGTCTTTGTTTCCGCGCTTTACGGCCGCGTTGACCCGGACTCGAACAGTGTTTTGTTCGGCCATATCTACAAGCATTTGGGGATCCCTTAAGGTCCCGTCAGTGAAGGCCGCGTCAGC
>JANNON010000425.1:0-6463 GCA_031399105.1 Blastocatellia bacterium
GCTGACATCGCGGCTTCTGGTGAAATGGCCTATACGACTGGACCATGGCAATTTCGAAAGGACATCAAAGACGAAAAGCCCGTCGCCTTTGGTCATTTCGTCACTGTGTGGAAGAAGCAAACGGATGGGAAGTGGAAGTACGCCATTGACCTCGGCATTTCCCATCCACAGGCCGCTCCAATTCCTGAGGGCTGGCAGCCGACAGTGTCTGAACCTGACAAGCACGCCAAACGCGCATCAGTTGCAAAAGAACCGCACAAACTACTGATTGCGGATATTGATTTCTCGAGCGCATCACAAGCCGATGGTTCTGAAAACGCCTTCAACTCGTTTGCAGCAAACGAAATTCGTGTATACCGAAATGGGAAGCTGCCAATGGTTGGTCGGCAGAATGCGGTACTCGGATTGCCAGCGCGCGATAGCACCTGGACCTGGAAGCCAGCTTTTGCAGCAGTTTCGAATGCAAACGATCTGGGCTGCACGTATGGGAGTTATGAAGTCAAAGACGTCACGAAGAAGATCACCGAAAAGGGAAACTACTTGCGGATCTGGAAGAACAACGGCGCAGCCTGGCAGGTCGTGCTTGATCTAGCTGATCCACTGCCGTTGGAAGAGAAGAAAAACTAGTCACCCGTTTAAGAAAACAAAAGACCCAGACGAGAGATTCTCGCCTGGGTCTTGTTGTGTCGGGGATTGCTGTATTTGCTTAGACCTTTTGACGCCCGCGACGAATCTTCGCGGCTACGCCGACTAGTCCTGTTCCGAGCAGAATCATGGTTGCCGGCTCAGGAACTGGTGTACCTGGGACCAGAGGATCCTTATCAGATCCGCCATCTTCGAAGCCCCTTGAACGTATTAAGAGGCTGTTGAAAATACTCGACTCCGTGTTCCCATTCAGAGCGGCTAAAGTCAGTGTGAAAGTCACAGTCGCGCCTACTCCTGCGCCGCCGGTAGGATTTCCGCCTCCGTTGTAGTCGTTGCCTGTGGCGCTAATCAGGTGCGTGCGACCGCCGTCGGGTGAAACGCTGCCGGTCCAACCGGTGGGCGCCGCCCCAAACGACACGAAGTTCGCGTTGGTGGTGACGAAACTATTGATTACGGTTCCAGCGGTCAAATTAAATGCTGCAGCCGTTATGAATCCTCCATTTATTGCCGGACTCGTATTTGTTAGCGTAATGGTTACGACACTCCCGGTTACGTTTACGGTTGCTGCGCACTGACCCGGGCTATCGGCCTCGCAGATCCCCACCACATCTGCCTTGCTCTCAGCAACTGATAAGCAAATCACCAAAAGGGGCATGAAGAGGTAGATCGATTTCGGTAAGAAACGTTTGAAGTAAGTCATCGGGCGAAGGTCCTTCCTTATTGCTTGCTCTTTGGGGCTTAACTCTCCAAAGCTTCTGGGACTTGTGGGAGTTGTGGTTGAAATGTAACTAAAAAAGAAGCGAACTGCTAAATTGATAGCAATATTTGGGCCGTCACTTCGCCGGGCTGCGAGGTATCAAAAACGCGGATTTGTTAGCACCTCAGGTTGATGCACCATCGAATTCATCTGAGATTGGGAACCAATTTCTAGAATCGAGATCACACGTATCGATTGGCAAACTCTATTTGAACTTATTAAACACGGCTCACTAGAAAATCTTGTAAAGAACCATCAGCTATTTTCGGTTGAAAAATGAGGAGAGCAGGCTTACCTGCTCTCCTCTTTAGTTACCAGGTGACAACCATGCCCCTCTTCTTTAACTTAGAAGATGAACTTGGCGCGCAGTTGTACCGTGCGGCCACTGAAATTACCCGCGCTGTAGTTGTTGAAGAGCGGGCTGGTAACGTCTGGAAAGGCGAATGATACTGCGCCGATCCCGAACTGATTGGTTCCATTGAAGTCGTTTTGGTTCACAAAGAATGGTGAGCCAAAGTCGCCGATGGTCCGAATTCGCTGATTGAAGAGGTTACCCACCTCAGCCGCGAGTTGAATGTTGTAGCGCTCGGTCAAGCGGACGTTCTTCACAAACGTCATGTCCGTGCGGTTCCAACTGTTTGTTCGCAAGGTGTTCCGGCCGGCGTTGGCGCGAGCGCCGTAACCCGCCTGAATATACTGTGCGCCAGGATTCATTGCGACGTAAGCAACCGTAGACGCGTCACCGAGCAGATCCGCTCCGTTGGCATCCACGATTCGCTGACCCGCCGCATTCACCCCAAACACTCCGCTTCCGGTTCCGGGGGTGCCGTTGATATTAACAATGGTCCTGTCACCAGCCGCATCCCGGTTGCGATTGCTGTCAATGACAGACTGCGGAGTCATCAGTTGGCCGGATTGAGTCTGAAACACACCATTGATTTGCCAGCCACCCAGAAATCCTTTCAAGAGAGCATTGCTGCTGCGATTGAAGAAGGGAAGGTCATAGTTGAATGATGCGGCAAAGCGATGTGGGACATCGACCGCCGATAGCGATCGTTCCTGACTCAAATCAAACTGATCCTGCGCACGACGCGGATTGACCGTGCTCGAGAACAGCTCGTTCGTCGCGTTGTCGATGGCTTTACTAAACGTGTAAGCCGCCGTGAAAGCGAATCCCTTTGTAAGCCGGCGCGTGACGCTCACGGATACGCCGTCGTAAACCGAGTTTCCTTCCGGCTCGAAAGAGGTAACGCTGCCGACGAATCCGTAGGGCGCCAAACGCGTTGGAAATCTATGCTGAGTTCCATCTGGTTCGACGTGGAGATTCAAGCTTCCCAAAGTCGGCCGGCCCGCCAGATCGGCTGCCGTCGGACTGTTGAGGAAGGTTGGGATTACAAGCTGGTTCGTGTCTACCAGTCCACCGTTGAGTCGTACCTGCACGGGTAAGTGCCGCCCGGCTGTGTGTAGATAGCGAAGCTCCAACATCGTGCCTTGTGTTAGCTCGCGTTGATACGAGATGGTGGCGGACATGATGTAGGGCTCGACCGCGTTGTTAATGAACGACGCCGTGGCCGCACGTGCGTCGGCTGGCGTGTTGGGTGGAAATGGAACGGGTGGTATCCCGCCATTCTGAAGAAACGGTGCAGTAAAGCCGAACGCCGAGGCACTGATCTCCTGTTGAAACTGCGGTGGCAGATTTAGCAGATAGAGGTTTTGAAAAGTCTCATAGTAGTTGAGACCAAACGCGGCCCGAATCGAGCTCTGTCCGCGTGAACCGGAGATAATTCTGCCCCACTTGCTGGTGAACTCAGGCGAGTAGGCCAGGCCGAGTCGCGGCGAGAAATTATTCTTGTCGGTCTTCGGCACGTTGAATTCAATCACGCCCGGAATGCTCGCAATTGAGTTCAAGCCCTGCAGGGCAGCGTCACGCGGCAGCCCCAAATACTCATAACGCACGCCGAGATTCAGAGTTAAGTTTGACGTCACCTTCCAATCATCCTGTGCGAAGGCATAGTACTTCCTCTGATTACCAGTGAACGCTGCCGAGCCCACGCCGCGTAGATCGACGTTCGTAGGAAGTTGATCCAAAAGCAATTCGTCGAGCGTTGTGTAGTTGTAGTCGCCCCGTCCTCGAGGCAGGAAGAAGCTCGTGAAGACCAGGAATCGAACTTCACCACCAAACTTGAAGTTGTGTCTTCCGTGCGCATAACTGACTGAATCGTAAATCTGGTAGGAATGGTTCAACCCGCCTTGCGGAAGATTGCCGTTCGGACCTATGCCGAGATTCAACGGCGCCACGGTGAGGTTGGGAAAAGTGTTGAAAGCCGGATCATTGAGCGGATAGTCAGTGACGAACTGCTTGTACGCGAGTCGGACTTCATTGACGAGTTGGGGATTGATCGTACTGATCCAACCAGCTGAAAAAAGCCGCCCTATGACGTTCTGCTTGTTATTGAATTTAGGATTTCCACTGCCCGGTTGTTCGTTGCCGATCTTGTCTGAGCTAAATCGATAACGAAACTGGTTGTTGGTTCCCAGTAGGTGATCGATGTTGATCTGGTACTGAGTTTCTAGTGACCCACCCGGTGTGATAAGTGAGACCACGCCAAACGGAATGCCAGGGGTGCCGAGCACTGTTTGTGTTTCAGTAGCCGTAGCCGGCAGGACGAGGTTGTCGCGAAGCAGATTGACTACGAATGGGCTGGCTCCAGCCAATCCACTAATCTGAGTTAACCCTGCGGCCGTTGGCGCGATATACGAAACACCGCTCGCCTCGGCGCTGATTGGCTCGCGTTGATACGAACCGAAGAAGAACAGACGGTTCTTCAGTATCGGACCACCAAAAGTGCCACCGTAGCGTCGATCCGTCAGGGCCGGTTTCTCACTGATCACCCCCGATTGAAGATTGAACTCTTCACTAGTCGAGGTGGCATTGAGATGGCGGTTCTGCAAATAGCCAAACACGGATCCGTGATACGTATTCGTACCGCTCTTGGTAACAGTATTGAACTGTCCCGCTGCGCCCGTGCCGAATTCTGCATTGTAGTTATTAGTCAGAATGGCAACTTCAGAGATCGAGTCCTGAATGATGTTGAGTTGTTTGCCGGTTAAGTCCGGCGAGTTGTTATCAACACCGTCGACGTTGAACGCATTAGCATGCGGCCGCGTCCCGCCAACGGAACCTCCGTCACCTGCAACTCCAACACCCTGCGCCACGACGTTCGGTGACAGCAATGCCAGCGCCCGTATGTCATTGAAGATCGGGAGATCTTCCACCTGCCGGGTTTCGAAGTTTCTGCCGGTCTGCGAGGTGTCGGTTTGGACCAACGCTTCGCCGCTGGCAGTGACATCCACCACGCCGGTAACTCCGGCCGCACCCAGCACGAGGCTGACGGTACTTTCGTTATTTAGCAGTACCTTCACTTTCTGGCTGACCGGTTGAAATCCTGATGCTTCGGCGGTGAGCGTGTACTCGCCGACCAAAGCATTTGGAAAACTGAACGCGCCTGTACCCGTGGTCTGAGTGGTCAAAACCTGGCCCGTGGCTTCGTTCTTCATGCTGATAGTTGCACTCGTGATTGCCGCGCCGTTTTGATCAAGCGTCTGGCCATTTACCGATCCGCCAGTTGCCTGTGCAAACGCAGCGATAGAAAACGAAAGCAGCATCACTAAGACAGTAAGTAGTCTCCCTGCTGATCTATTCATCGAGAACCTCCAATTTTCCTTGAAGACTGCTGCTGGACTCAACGCGCAAAACGGAAGCGAGCGTTGCACTCGGAGCAGTCGGTACATCTCTCTATCGAGACTGCGAACTCAAACCTTCATCGGAGACAGATTCTGATTTGAGCTACTCTCGCCAGTCGATCAGCTTTGGAACACCGAGTCACATAAGCGGGGATTCGGCGATGCTTCCGTCCCGATAATTCGGATCATCCGGCTACGGCTCGAAGCTGACCGTGTTTGATAAGGGCAACGAGTGTGCCTTCAATGCCGCACCGGCAGCAGGCCGCTTCGTCACCTGCGTGGGCCAACTTGCGATCGCGCTCAAGAAAACTGTCTTGATGAATTTGGATTAAAGGGGAGGTTGTTGCGGTTAATGAATGCCTTCTGAAATGAAGAGCCTGGAGTCTGTCGAGCAGCGTGCAGATTTTCGGAAGGCTATAAAGTTTGAGAGTCTCACAGTCAGGAAGGGGGACCCTGTCCCCGCCCTTTACACCGAAGGTGTTGCGGCCACCAGCCCAGGGTTGCGTGCTTTGGCGCTACCCTGGGATCAAGCGAGTTTGAGGAATCTACCCCAACGGGGTTGCGTCAGATCTCAAGAGATTCAGCGGCGTTAGCGTTAGATCTCATTCGTAAGTCGAGAGAATGAACAACACAAGAAGCGGGGACAGGGTCGGCCTTCCTGACAGTGAGACTTTCAAATTTGATAGGTTGATTGGAAAGTGAGTGGTTCTGTGTTTAAGACGCAAATCACCCAGCTCGCGGCACGAGCTGGGTGATCGACGAGCCAGGATGGTCAATTGAGAACTACGCTACCTGACGCGGGCCGAACTCTTTGCTCTCAATCACCGGATAGCCATTGCTGAATCCTGCAAGGCTAATGTTGTAGTGCTTGATCTTCGAGTTCAGCGTCGTCACTTTCAGATTCAACAGTTTCGCCGCGCGACCCTGATGTCCTGCCGTTTGCAACAAAGCGCGTTTGATCAAGTCTACTTCGAAGCGGCTCACTTCATCGTAAAAGTCCAGACCGCGATCAAAACTAAATTGATGCACTTCGCTAATCGAATGGACTTCGCGCAACAGGCGCAGCGTTAGTTCTTTCAGCTTCGAAATATTGTTTTGAGCATTCTCCGGCTCGTCGTTCTCGATCGCTGAAGGTGTTTCGTGCAACTGTGTGTCTTCCCAAACTGCTGTTGAATTCATGATGTTTCTCCTTGTTACCGTTTTCGCGTGTTATCTGTAATCGACCTTTAATCCAGCCTCGCCTTTTGCGGCGGCTTTGATTTCGTCACCGCAAACTTCTTCCACCTTCGCCGTATTATTGCGGCTGAGGCTCTCGTC
>JANNON010000523.1:0-2526 GCA_031399105.1 Blastocatellia bacterium
CCCCTTCCTTGGAAATCTGTTGGATGCTTCCTCCAACGTTCCAGTAGATAGACTTCTCATCGATGGCAATCCCGCCGTGATCGGATTGAGGGATTCGTTCGTCCAGACTGGTGACCTCTCCCGAATCAAGCGCAATTTTCCGCAGCCCGCTCATACCTTCCTGCTCATCAGCGATCGTTCCGCCGATCGTAACGTAGGCAAACCCATCGTCAACGACGAGTCCAGAAAGGTGCGACAGCCTTTGCTCTTTTCCGGCAATCCGTTTTGCTTTTGTCCATTCGGCCTGCGGGCGTGAATTGCTGCAAGCTCCAAGGAGGACGAGTAGCAAACAGAGTGCAGCCGGCAGGGTGAGTTGACGTCTGTTTGTATTCATAACAATCAGGACCGATGAGCGGGCCGGGAGCGGTTCAGAACAGAATGCTAACTCACGGAAAATATGGAAACGGGTCTAATCAGTAATTCGACGAACCTGGAATGTCCGCTTACTGTCGCGCTTATCAACTTCACTGGCCCCTACTGCGTTGCTGCGATCGGTAAAGCGATATTGATTGCCACGTATCCGGCGAATAAGACGATGAAGGAAACTCGATCAAAGAGGCGTGATAGCGCTACCTTTCCTTTTCGATCGTAAAGGTACAACGAGATCGTTGACTGCAGTAGCGTGATGAAGATCGTAACGATGGCCACGTCGTTAACCATATCGGCTAGTGTCATTACGCCGATGTCCGGCACCAGCGAGGCGGTAATGTACGCGTTGGCGATTACCGCAAACAACGCGCCTACCCCCATTCCGAAGCGAGGATCAACATCAGTAGGTTTGATGAAGAAGGCGAGAATGGCGACGCCTACTGCGCCGAACATCGCTACAAACATTTTGAAATAAAATCCCCAACCCGGCCGGCTGATCCAGAATCCCATCCGCAGTTGTGAGTGGGTCCTTTCCGTTCCGAGACCCAGGCGCGGGTCGCCGTGCGTACTGCGATAAGCGTGTGGTTTCTCCAGGATGTCTCGGTGCCGTATGGCGTAGCCCGCAATCTGAACACGAGAGCTAACCCCGGAACTTTCGTGATCGGCCACAAACAACAGTTCGTTGCGGAGAAGACCGGGACTCTCGATATTTATGGTCAGGACATGATCGTCACGAGGAAAGCGCGAGACATCGAAAAATTTCGTGATGCGCGCGACGACACGGTAGAGGGTGTAGTGCTCGTCACCGTTGGTGTACTCGTCAACCTTGTCTTTGGATTCAATCCACCCGTCAACAACTTGAAACTTCTCGCCCGGATTAACCGCTGTCCCCTTCCAACGAAACCAAAGATAAAAGTCTACGGTCCAGCCAGCTTCTTTAACGGACAGATCTACAATGCGATCGGCATAAATCCCGGCCTCTACCTTCAGCGGGTTCGCACCTTCTGGCAGCGTCGCGGAAGGAGGCGTCGTGCCTCCTTCGCCAACGCTGGCATTCATCCGGTTCTGATGTCGTTTCAGTGCGGCTGTTTTGTTTTTGTAGACAGCCCAGACCGTAAGGATTCCGATCAAGAATAAAAGGACTACCAGTAACCCCGCCCACAACGAGAGGTTTCTGCGATCGGATTTGGTGATTACGTCTCTTTCGTCAAGGGACTTAGCTTGCGCGTCGCTTACAGTTTGTTCATCACTCATAAATGGGGAAGTTGTCAGCGTTTCTTGAATTCAATCCAGAATCGTGGGAAGACTGGCCGATCCCAAAGAAGCTCTTTACGACGCTGGGTTATAGATGCTTTTCAGGCGAAGGTTGAGTATCCGCGCGCGGACCAGATCGCTACTGTTCCCCGGTTCTGACTGCCGTTGCCATGCACTCAATTTCGATTCGAGCGCCGAGCGCCAATCCGGTAACTCCAAACGTGCTGCGCGCCGGCATCCGGTCTTTTGGAAAGTAAGTGACATAGATTTCGTTCATCGCGGCGCGGTCGGCAATGTCGGCGAGCATCACCGTACACTTTACGACGTGATTGAATGACGAACCATTCTTCTCGAGCACCGTGCGGATATTCTCCATGACCTGTTTTGTCTCGGCTTTGATCCCACCGGGCGCCAGAGTTCCTGAGCTATCAGTCCCCAGCTTTCCAGAGAGGTAGAGCATTTCACCCACGCGCACTGCGTCGGAGAAAGGGGCTGGGCGCTGAGGATCGGACTTGAGATACTCGACCCGGGGCGGTGCTGGCATCGACTGCGCAGTGCTGCGCACCGGTTGGTCAGGCTTGGCCGGCTGTTGGGCTTCAGCGGCGATGGTGAATAGCAAACTAGCGAATAAGATTGTGACCAGTCGGGACGCAGTTTTCATGGTGAATATTCCTCCAGAGTTGTCTAGACAGGTAGCAGGACTCCATCAGAACAGCTTTGCACAAGAAGAGCAGCATGACATTGCCGCTGAAGGTCTACTCTCATTTACCCCATTCAGGTTGGGGATTATCGAAGCAGGTAAACTTAGGAACCATACTTGGCTCATTAATGTCCGACATGCTTCAGCTTGTCGTCGAGTTTCAC
>JANNON010000527.1:0-6867 GCA_031399105.1 Blastocatellia bacterium
CAAAAACTGGCGGGAAATTGCGTCAACTAGTTATCAGGTGTTTTGTTAACACGGAGTTAACATTGTCGTAACCTGGGGTAAGTAGTATGGCGACTCTTCAACCTAAGTCAGATCAGCGGACTCTCATATGACTATTTCAAATGAATTGAGCGGCGACATTGCAGTAGCAATGCTGGCAGCAACCACGACGCAAGGAAAGCGGGCCGAACTTAAGGAAACCGTGTTGAAGATTCACTCGCTCCTTCAGGAGATGGAACTGAACACACGACGGCCCAAATTTGGCGAACCGTCTGTCGCTAAATCTGAAAGAGTTTTTAAGGTCGGAACTTAAGAGAGGTAGAAGAGGAGTATAGCCCTACCGCCTGGATGCAATCTGCCGCGAATTGGGCAGCCCACCGACGACATCCGCATCCCATAAAAGCCAGTAACGCTTCGTCTTGTTGGTTCGCGAATCGCGTTGTTGAAAAGCCAACTTCACAAAACGACTCTTGTAGTTACCGGTGTTCGCGGGCGTTAGGTAGGTAAAGTAGTATTCAGCTCTTTCCGCTAGATTGAGTTCGCGTCGCATCACGTTAATGTTGATCTCGCAGCCGCCGGTTGTTCCCAAACTCTCACCATCAGAAGTATCGTTCACTACGTGATCCAGCTCATGCAACACAGCCCACGCCACGTCAAATGCTTCACGGGCGCGCCGATCTCCTAATACTTGATTGAAGTCGTCAAAGTCGATCTGCAGCACAAAGGCCGGCTGACTACTCGCGGTGGCACGCGTCCACTTTGCCGGGACTACCTGACAAAACACTACGTTCGTTTTGCTGAGACTCTCTTCGAGAACTATTAAGTTCGGTCCCGAAATCGCTTTCGCAACCAGGTTTCTGGCGCTTGCGGAGCCGCGTGTGATTTCGCCGCTGCCGACGCGCAAAGAGTCTGCCGAGTCAAAGTCCAGTGTTGACCAACCGGTAATTGCTCGGAGTTTGGATATGAGTTCAGATCGATTCTTCGAGCCGAAGTTATCGCGAATCAATACGTTGCTAACAGCCGGGTTTGCACGAAGCGTGGTTGCGCCGAGAGCGAACACGCATAGGGTTAAGCAAACGGGAATTAAAGAAAAGGAGGTCCTACCGATTCTGGGTTGCATCTCAATTCCTCCCAGATTGGTCCAGTGAAAGAGTTGGAGCTGCGTCTGTTTCGGGTTAGCCAAGCGCCTATGGGGAAAGGCGCAGTTGACGCATGTTAACAAAATGTTACATCGCGCGGTAGAGAAAAGTGCGAAACCAATGCGTTCGCTGAACTCTATCTGAACCTCTGTCTTCACGCGCGGCGCCACTCCGTTAATGACCATTTAATATGATGGCAATTTCCGCTTAACCCGTGGGGACTAAATTTGCAGGCATGATTAAGAGAATAAGAAAGTCAAAGATATCGTTTTATGTGTCATGCAACACGTGCAGGGTGTTGATTCGGCGAGATCGGAATGAGGATTCGTCCAACATCTGCCTGCGATGTTTCTATAGGTTTCTAAACGAAAGGCTGGCGGCTCAAAAACGGACCGCTCAAGGTGAGTTTGTCAGCGAGAGATGAGAGTCCGAAAAAAGATGTGAGGATTGGAAACTTTGTAGGGGCGTTCCTCCGGCGGGCGCCCCTCGCTCGGTGGCGATGTTGTGATGAAACGCAGGGGGACGCCTCAACAAAGTTCCATCAAGCTGCCTACTTCTTACTCGGTGAATTCACCTTCAACCGCAAACAACGCGGAAACAACAAACCAAGTCGTAATTGCGTTACCAACCAACCCAGCACCAATCCCAACACCGCGCCGGCAATAACCTGATACACGTAATGGTGACTAAGCGCCGAGCGTGACCAGCCGATTCCGACAGCCAAAGCAAACCATAACGGCCCCAGTCGTGGATAAGACTCGAGCATTAAGAACGCGAGCGCAAAACTGTAGGCGGTGTGGCCGCTGGGAAATCCTTGCAAACCACCCGTCGGACGAGAAGCCTGCGTGGCAAACTTAACTGTTTGGATCAGCAGGAAGGAGCACGTAGCAAGATCAAGCGACCACCAGGCAGTAGTCGTTCGGATGTCGTGTGTGTGCGACAAACCTACCAGCGGCAGATGAAAAAGCACGACGCTGACTATGATTAAAAGGGGATAGATCCACGTGCTCAGAATTCGAGCGGCTGCTAACGACTCAACACTCGCAGGTATTGCGTCCGATGAAACAACCACGAGGGAAAAGAGCCCAAGCAACGGCGCCGAGTTAAAACTCAGCGACATGGGCCGCAGATCAAAGTAGTTTTTGAGTTTCATGAAGCTGCGTGCAGGGGCAAGCTGCGCGGACTAGTAAGCTGGTTCAAGTGCGAGCGATATCAGAGGCTCGTATCATAGACCAGCATCAAGCCTTTCATACAGAGCGAAATCCCTCACGCAGACAAGCAAAAAAAGCCCCGGCCATGGAGAGCCGGGGCATACAGAAGCGACGGTCAAGTTAAAAGGCCGCAATACTCTCTTTGTATCGGCAGGTCGAGAGTATCAGGTGGAGGTGGGAATACTTTCACCAGCAGTATCTCCTAGCTCTCAACTTAGCAACTGGCCCCTTCGTCAGTCGCTATCGTTGAGCGGGATACCCAGGCCCGATTCACATCTCTCGAACCGCCGGTAACCGTATCTGAAACGCATGATGACCTTCGAATGCTAACGCGTAGTTACCGACAAGTTAATTAATGGTTAAACCCTCTAAGATCGGATCCTCAGAACCTGAAGGTGGTATCGATCTGGATTCGCGTGGTAGCTCGATTCAGCGAGCCAGGCGGCGTCGGAATAAACGGCCCGAACAATCCATTGGGCCTTTCGGTCACGATTCCGATCACGCCCAAGGTGACTTTGGGATCCACCGCATACGCGAAAAGGAATCGATGACCTCGCATGTCCGATAGCTGCGTCACATCTGAAAAATTGAAAGGCGTCAGCACCGCATCCTTCTCAATCCGCATGTACGTGTAACCGAATTGCATGTCCCCGCGCTCTCTTGTTTTTCCAACCTGCAGCTCAGCCCATAACCCGTTGTTCTCGTGATTCGGCAGAATGACGTCGACTCCGCCCGGCCCGGCTGCTACGACATCGTGCGTTTGTGTGTTCGTCACGAAATTAAGGAGGAGCGTGATTGGAAAGCGCGAACTGTGCTTCAACTCCAGTCTGCCAATCACATCTACCAGATTAAACCCGGACGACAAACGTCCATCACGATTCACCGCATTGTTACTGGCGGTGGTAACGCCTACGTTGCCATTGCCGGCCAACAGAAAGTCGCGAGGGATGGACACCTGACTCGTGATTGTTTGCGCCGGTGTAGTTGGCGTCGCGGGAATAGTAATGATCACGGGAAGCTGAAGCAGTGGTCCAAACACCTGGATTGGGCTGATGTGTTGCGTGCCGCGGAAGTAGTGATCGGCAACGGACAAAGTGAGGGCCACTTTCGAACTCGGTTCAAAGCGGGCGCGAATCTGCCCGCCAAATAGGGCGAGGTCGCGGCCGCCGCGGCGAGACTGATCGATGCTGACTGTCCCATCCGCATTTCTCACGAACGCCGAGTTGCGTTCCAGCATCGGCAACTGCCACGCAGCAAACGTCACGTTTTTAAAAGTGCCTTTGAAATCTCTTGAATAGGTTTCATTAAGACCTTCGACCATCAGATCGTTGTCAAAGGTCATCTCAGTGAAGGTCCAGTTCGGCTCAAACTTCCCACCTTGTATTCGAAGTCCCGGGAGCTGCTTTGGTTTGTAAATCACGAATGCTTGATCCAACCCAAACGGCTTGCGGTTGTAGAAATCAGTCAGGGTTTGGTTGGTGGAAATATTGTCCGTGTAGCTGCCCGTGGCAAGACGCAATCCCCAATCAAACTGGTCATTGATCTGACCTCGCAGAGCTAGTCGGGCGCGAATCCGCGGCCGGAAACGCATGCTGAGATCGTTCCCCAGCACGGCCGGATTGTTGGCACTGGGAAGTGAATTCGTTAAGCCGAAAAACATTTCCGAGCGCAGTCTGAAATCACCACTGAATGAAATCGATCCAAGTTGTCTGGAGATTGACTCGCTGTTTTTCTTGACCTGGCCTTCTACTGCTGTGACACGTTCCGCGACGCCGGGTTGTGTTTGTGTCCCAGTCGCATCCTCTCCGGTAACAACGACAGGAACAGTTCCTGCGGCACTCGCACCTACGGCGAGAGCGCGCAGCTCTTTCAACAACCGAGCCTGCTCTGCGATCAACTCTCGCATTTGCTCGAGCTGAACATGCTGTTGCCGGATAGCGTCCTCGAGTGCAGTGATCCTTTCAGAATCACTTGCGGGCGCTTTTTCAGAGGCTGGCCCTGGTTCGCTGCCACTGTATTTATTGTCTTCCAAAAGGCTGGGGCTGGAGGTGCTTTGGGCTGACACCGTCACAAGGCAGAGCGAACAAAAGATAACGACACCGGCAAACAAGGCCAGTGCCCACCTTCTGAAAAATGTCATTTTGGTTTCCTCCGAAGCGGGTGATCGGTGATGAACGAAAGTAATCCGAGCAGGTGAATTTTAGACTTAACGAGATGTTAATTCTATCTGAAGCAACCAGGTGATGGGGAAGGAATTTTAGTGCGTCGAAGGTTTGCACAAGAAGTGCCGCAGGGCAGCGAAGAGAAAGCTATCAGAACCGAGGAGCGCAGCGACCGGGCCGATTCGGAAGAAGCACGCAATGACTAGAGTACTTGAGATCTCAAAACCAGTTGAATTTTTCGCGTCGACCCGGTCGCTACGCTCCGCAGTTCAGATTCTCTGCACCTGTCCAAGGATTCACCTCGTAGATTTACCGTTGAGTATTAGTTTTTGTGCAAAGCCGTGTGTCGAACCAACTCAATCCGACGACACGCGGGAGGAGTTGGCGGTAAATCGTGGCGGGCTTGCGGTTCAACCGCTTTCTTTGCGGTAAGTCTCTGGCTTACTACGTGTAAAGCGCTTCGATCATCTCACCGAAGTTTTCATCTATTACTCGACGCTTGACCTTGAGGGTTGGTGTCAACTCGCCACCGTCGATAGTGAATTCTTCCGGCAGCAGTGCAACCCGGCGAATGCGTTCGTAATCGGCAAGTTCTCGCGTTAAGTCGATGACATCCCGCTGCACCAGTTTGATCGCGTCTGGAAACTGGCTGAGCGCCTGACGGTCCTCGGGAAAATCCGCGCCCGCGGAATAGAGTGCCTGCTTCAGCGCTTCCCACTCGGGAACAATCAAGGCCACCGGTTGTTTTCGACCGGCGCCCACGACGACGACCTGACTGACAAACTCGCTTTGCTTGAGCAGGCTCTCAATCAACTGTGGGGCGACATACTTGCCATTGGACAGTTTGAACAGATCCTTCTTGCGGTCCGTAATATAAAGTCTGCCTTGTTCGTCCAGATGGCCCACGTCGCCAGTCGCGAACCAGCCATCTGTTAGACACGCAGCCGATTCTTCAGGATGACCGTAGTAACCACGCATTACGTTCTCGCCGCGAATCAGAATCTCGCCATCCGTCGCAATCTTCAGCTCGATGCCCGCGAACGGAATCCCCACCGACCCGACACGATTGTTCCCCGGCCGGTTCGCGGAGACAATACAAGTTTCCGTAGCGCCATAACCTTGCAAAATGGGAATTCCGGCGGCGAGAAATGAGTATGAAAGAGCGGGTGAAAGCGGTGCGCCGCCAGACACAAAGTAGCGCAGTCTGCCGCCGACGCCTTCTCGCCACTTTGAGAACACGAGCTTGTTCGCGACGCTCTGCTGAATGCTTAAAGAGCGCGGCACTCGCTGTCCTTTATCAACCAGCTCGGCATATCTTTGGCCCACAGCCAGGGAGCGCATGAACACTTTCCGCTTCCAGCCTTTCTCTGACATACCCTTCTTCACGATGCGGTGATAGACCTTCTCAAAAAGTCTCGGCACGGCGGTCATGACCGTCGGTCGCACTTCGCGCAAGTTCTCGCCCACTTGATCAAACGACGCCGCGTAGTAAACGGACATCCCGCTGTAGCAGAAAACATAAAAGCCGGTCCGCTCGAAAATGTGCGACAGGGGCAAGACTGATAGAGCAACGTCGGTGGGACCAATCGGCAAGCCGCTGGTGACCGAAAGCACGTTGGCGATGAAGTTGTGATGGGTCAGCATCACGCCCTTCGGTTCGCCGGTGGTGCCGGAGGTATAGATGATGGTTGCGAGGTCATCGACGTGGATCGCCTTCAAATAGGAGTCATATGCTTCGGGCCGAGCACGATCCTGTTCGCGTCCCGCTTCTTCCAAAGCTTCGAGTGACGTGGCACGTTCCAGGCCATTGGCGGCATCGGCGTCGAAGAAGATCAGCTTCTCTAAGAAATCCAAACCGTCAAAAGCTTCGCGAGCGTGTTTGTAAAGCCGGCGATTAGAGATGAAGATCGCGCGCGTGCCGGAGTCGGCGAGGATGTAACGCACTTGATCGACTGCCTGGGTTGTATAGATTGGAACGTTGATCGCGCCCAGACTCAGGATCGCAAGATCGGCCATGGACCACTCCGGTCGATTTTCAGAGAGAAGAGCTACGCGGTCGCCGGGCTTTATTCCGAATGACGCGAGGCCGAGTGCCATGTGGCGCACGCGCTCGACAAATGTTTTCGCAGAATAGTTGACCCACTGGCCGTTGATTTTGTGATTGAGCGCATCATCCTTGCCGTGACGGAGTGTCGCCGAGAGGCACATCCCCGGAACAGATGAATAGGCAGGTGAAGTGGGATCGTCCTGCACCTCGATTTTTGCGGAAGCCACCGAAGCCACTGGTGTGCGCTCCTTTTTCGCGGATTTTCTTATCAGGGAGAACTTGAGATCGGG
>JANNON010000530.1:0-1892 GCA_031399105.1 Blastocatellia bacterium
GCCAATCAGTTCGCGAAGCGCACGAAGAAATATTACCTCATGAAAATACTGACGGGCAGCAATTTCAGCGGGCACCTCTAACTTGGGAGGCAATCTCAGGCTTTTAAGAAATCCCTTATCGACCTTCGCGCCAGAAGCAACCTGCGCCCGGACACTATGAATCGGAGTGAGCTGAGATACGGCGGGCGGTTGCGCTTCCGCTTTTTCGAGAGCCGTGGCGCTCTCCTCAGCGTAATGAGCCAAGGAGCAATCTAAATTTTTACCTGCGTGGCATTGCGCCACTGCATCATCGATAAGCGCCTCGACGCTTGCAGCAGGCGGCATAAGTATAACTCGATCTTCAGCTTCAACTGCTGCCACTAAGGCATAGGCGTCTGGTTTAAGTTTTTCCCGACGACACTTGAATAACGAACTTTGCTTCCCGACGAGCCACCACAGGAATTGGTTTTCTTCGATAAGTCTCTCAACAGACCCACCCAGGTTCACCACATTTTCCGCAATGATGGTGCTAACATTCTCGGTTGATTCGACGGCCTTAGCATCCACCAAGTCATTCAGTTCGGTCAACCTGCCTTCGGTCTCTTCCGACTTGACTTCAGGGCGTACGCGTTCGCTTTCCTGGGCCAGGTAATCAAAGGCACGTTCCATGATCTCAGCGCACACCGGATCCACTCGATCAGGAGGAAAGGCCGCCGCTTGCAAGCCTAAAGAGACTACGTCCGCCCTTGAAGAATATGAGTCCATCATTGTGTAAGCGATCGCCGTCGCCATGACACGGACTAGCTCAGCATTTCCCGTTGGTTCAAAAGTTGGCTCCAGCTTGACGATCTCTTCACTGAGTTTATCGACAAAGATCAAGTCGGTTCCGGGGAACAAAACTACATTAAGAAGGGAGGCGAAATCAGCCGCAGGCAGATTCTGGGCCAAGTTTTGAGCCGCCTTCCAGCGGGGCTCCAAAATATTGGGGTCTGGTTTAAATTCCGCGCGCTTATGCCAATGAAAGAAATGGGGATGCATTAAGTTCCTGGGGTGAATGGGTTGGGTTCTCCTGCTAACGAATTGTCCATACTGGCTACGGCTGTCCAAAGTGCAGAAAGTTTTTTACTCTGTTCAGCCCTCTCAAAAACCTTTGCCCAGCGGGCATGACCTTCAAGCGCGTCGTCCGATTCGTCGTAAAGCGCAACAGACATGACTACTTGATACCTAAGAATGATCGCCAATCGGAAGAAGTGCACGATGAGCTTTCTTCGCCCGGCGGCGAAGGCGAGATTCTCGGTAGTTGGCGATTTGTCAGGCATCATAGTGGGGCTCGTCGTGACAGGCGCCACACTATGATTATTAGGGACAGTTTGACTCTGGGCAAGGCGTGCTGGAGGCAAATCTTGACGGTGAACGTGACGACCTTGAGGCCCGGTCCAAGGGGCTGCCACGAACACCAACTTCGTCTTGTGCCAATTGCGAGTTTCTACATCGATGACCAAAGTTCGCTTTTCCGCCGTAGACTCGACTGATATGCGAATGACGTTGTAGCTCGGCTGCCAGTTCGGTTCTCTGCGAGCGGGGTGGACTGCACCAGCACAAACGCGGAGTCCCGGTCCCTGGTTGAAACACCGTGATTGGTGCTCATGTCCAGTGAGTACAAGATGAGCGTATCTCTGGTAGCGGTCATCAATTTCATTGCCATCCAGCAACCACGACGATGGATGATGGCACATGACAATTTCGACGTGGTCTTCTGGAATGCAAAGGCGATGTAGTTGAAATTGAGTAAGGACAAGATTCGCTTTTGCGTCTAACTCATCGGATAGGAAAGCCGAGTTGAGTCCGTGTAACCGGACAGGTGTATCATCATCCAGCAGTTTGGGCAGCCGCACACTCCAAGCACGATCGGT
>JANNON010000571.1:0-2966 GCA_031399105.1 Blastocatellia bacterium
GATGTGAAAGCGATCTTAACTACTAGTCAATCGCGTGCTTCTACCGATCGGCCCGGTCGCTGCGCTCCGCGGTTCTGATTGCTTCTCTTCGCTCCACCCGCCTTCACTTTTTGGGCAATGCCGTGCTCCGCCTAATCTTTCTTCGCGTAATATCCCTGGCGATGAAGCAACTTGAGTTTTCTGTTTCGTAATTCGCGATTAACGACTTCGAGCTTAACTTTCCGATAGGACCCGTCCCGCACTCGGTTCATGGGTGAGTAAGCGACCACGTACTGAGATCTCAATTCGTCCTGAATCTGAACGAAAGCAGACGCCAGTTCAGTCTCGTCATTGGGGAAAAATGCTCGCCCGCCTGATTTCTCAGACAGCTTCGTAATCCCGCCCTTCCTGATTTTGTAGCGCTCAGGATCTCCGATTCCAATGCTGTACACCGTGACATCGTTCGCGATGCTCACTTTGATTGCGTCATCGACTACCGATCTGCTGCTCGTATCATCGCCATCGGTAAGAAGAATTATCGCCAGTCGCGTTCCCTTGCGGTGTGATCTCGCGAGCGCGGTCGTGCTAGCTGTAACTGAATCCCAGATACTCGTATAACACCGCGGGTCTTCTTGAACCAGAATATCGGTAAGACAGCCTTCCTCGGGTAACTTAACTTCCATCCGTTCAATGGCACTCTTAATCGCGGCGACGTCATCAGTCGGGGTCAGTTCAACTTTCGGAACACCCGTAAACGAAACCACAGCAACCCGGTCTTTCGCACGTCTCACGACCGCTTCGATGAAGAGCTTTGCGGCTTTCTTCTCATCAGGCAGCGTTCGTTCCTGGGAGCGGCTCGTGTCAACAAGGACCACGAGACTGAGTGGCCGATCAGTCTCGTGCTCAAATAAGGCTATCTCCTGCTCGACGCCGTCTTCGAGTACTTGCAGATCCTCACACCTCAGAGTTTTTACAAACCTTCGATCGCGATCTATTGCGGTGAATAGCGTCGTCACCAAATCGGTTTCGACCCGCACCACTTCATCTTGCGATTCCGGAGTCGCGGTGGGCAGAGATTCGGTTTGAGGCTTAACTGGGTCTTGAAACGAGGCGTGACTAGCGACGGTTAAAAAAAGGCAGAACGCAATCGCTGGGACGTACAAAGTGGATACCCTCATGGCTCGGTAACTCAGCGTCAGATGTAATTGAAACTTAGTTATCGTGCCTTGAAGGTACTATCTCGATCAAGCGGTGAAGGGGATCGAAGGTAAGACGAAACGGATAAAGAGCATCTCGGCCAAGAATAACCGGCGCACCCTTCTCAACGCCGTCCAGCAGATCAGTTGGAACATCGCGCAGCACCAGGTCACCGATACTGACTGTGATTGGCGCCACTCTTCGCGAACCGATCGTGCCGCCCCCTACATCCGACGACAATCGCGCTTTACGATAATCTTCACTCGATCCGGCGTTGCTTATGGCGAGCCCAAAGTGTGAGCCCGTATCGATAAGCGCTTTCTTACCATCGCTGAGTCGAACGAATGGCCGGCTGCCCTGGCCGTCGCGTAGCCAGGCCACGACCGCGCCTTCGCGTGGCGGACGATTTCGATTGATTCCATTGTTGACGGGATCGAAAGCGCTGACTAGACCCTGCGGCAGATCGATCGAGTACCCCAACGGCGCATACGCGTCCGTCGGATCAAGAACGGCATCAACGCCCTCAGGCAGTTGCGGCGCAATCAGCACACGAAGAGCTCGTGGCATCAGGTTATCTCGATCTCCGAGGGCAATCTTATCGATCATCGCTTCGTGGGCTGTGACTTCCCTTCCAGACAAACCAGCGATCTGCATCGAGCGGTTCTTTAACCCACGAGCCCCAGTATCACGAGCCAACCGAGCACTGATGATAGTGATGCCAGCGCCCGTGTCGATTGCCACGGTAAAAGGTCCACGATCGTTGAACCATGCGCCGGTCAGCAGACCGCGCGACTTGGCCTCACGAAACCTAACACTGCGTGGACTAGTCGCAGAGGCTTTGCCGGTCGACGACTGGGAAATGATCGCCCGATGCAATGGCAAATGGGCAGCTCCTGATTTAGGAACTGCCCACCCGCTCGCCGCAAGGGCGATTAATACTCCAGAAAGGACTAATACCTTCGCTGTCGTCATGACAACTTTCCGGACCGGTTAGTAACGGCGATTCCGATTACGCAGTTTGTAGGTGTACAGAGCAGAGCCACCGCCACCTGCCAACGCGCCAATCGCTGCACCCTTCTTGCCGCCAACCAGCGCACCAATTGCAGCGCCGCCGCCGGCACCCATAGCCACAGTTAACTTATCGCGATGCTTCTGCCAGAAACTACGACCCTTTGGCTCATTGTAGTTGTAGTAAACGCGTCGTGGCGCCGCGCGACGGGTTGCTGTCCGATAAACGGTTCGCTGCGCGGGTTGCGTGGTAGTCGATGAAGGCTGAGAACCAGTAACTCCTGCCTGTGCGGCGCGGAAGCCGTCGGCGAATCCGGTTTTGTATGCCGTCTGTTCAGAAGGGGTATCGAAATCTGACGTTAGACCGTCAGTTCCGGTCTGCGCACCCGCATACTGCGGTGTCGTCGTATTGATTGAATCGGTGGTTGACGCCTTGGTAGCGGGCTCGTTGTTGTTATGCATTACGAATGCGCCGACCGAGCCGCCAATTAATGCTGCAATCAAAGCCACTGGAAGTAATTTGTTAGTCAAAATCATCGCTCTATCTCCTTGCTGGAATCGAAGCTCGGTAATGTCTTGAGCAACATGCGTACCTTCAAGATCGTCCTTGATCGAATTTCGCCGGATAATATCGAATCGCTCCCCATTTCATGGCTCAGATGAAGAGATGCAAGAAACTTGCAATCGAATTTGAACAAATGAGTAGATGCCCGGGATTGATGGTTGACTGGACTGTACCCGATATGGAGTTGAGGTATTCGATATCGGGAACCCTGACGCCG
>JANNON010000587.1:0-16262 GCA_031399105.1 Blastocatellia bacterium
CCATTCCGTACCACCTCATGCGTATCAACTATGAGGATCCTTGCGACTTGATTACGTACCAGCCAATACAGACCCAGTTGCTTTGCTGCCTTAACGAATTGATGCAGGTCCAATGGCTTGCGCACATAGCTGTTGGCCCCGAGCGCATAGCTGTTGAGGAGATCCTCTTCCTCATCGGAGGAGGTAAAGATCACGACAGGAATGAGCTTGGTGCGCGGATCGCCTCGTATCGTGCGAAGGACGTCAAGACCACTCCGCAGGGGTAGTTTTAGGTCGAGGAGGATGAAGTGCGGTGTGACCGCCGCATCACGCCCTTCATAAGCACCGTTACCGAAAAGATAGTCCAGCGCCTCTTGTCCATCACGCGCGACAACCACCTCGTTCATGACATTGCATTGCTTCAGCGCGCGAAGAGCCAAGGCTTCGTCTCTGGCGTTATCCTCCACCAGCAAGATCACGCGGTTTCCCATTTATCACCTCGGATTCCCTGGGAGTGAGGGACGGTAAGGGTCTGTGGGCGATGGGAGTTTGGAAGGATCGCCTTTTTACCATCTAGCTGGGCTGGCTGATTCAGGGAATCTAAAGCGCCCTAATCCCGTTGAGAATACTACTCGGCAATGACAAAAGGAATCGTGCCAGATGCGATTTTTGTGTCGTAGCTGGCTTTATAGTTCTGTCGTTATGTGACCTACATCACTTTCGGTTAGCGCCGTTTCAAATGAGGTGTGATGATGAGGTTGCAGTTGTCCACTAATTTACCAATTTGTTTTGAATGGCATAGTAGATCATTTCAGCATTGGTTTTTATTCCCAGCTTTTCCAGGATACGTGCTCTATAGGTGCTGATGGTGCTATCGCTCAGGGATAAGAGTCCGGAAACCTCGCTCACCGATTTGCCGGAGGCAATCAGACGCATGACTTCGAATTCACGATCTGAAAGAGCCTCGTGCATGGGGGGGCGGGCGTCGCTCCCGAAATCGAAAACCAATCGTTCCGCGACGGCTGCACTTATGTATCTTCCTCCCTCCAATACTTTGTTGACTGCCGCAATCAGCTCTGCGCGCGGACTGTCTTTTGTGATGTAGCCCGTTGCGCCTGCTTTGAAGGCACGACGCGCAAACTGTTCCTCCGAATGCATGCTTAGGATCAGTACCGGCAGGCGAGGGCGAATCTGTTTCAATTCCTTTAGCAACTCCAGTCCGCTTCGGTCGCCTAAAGAGATATCGAGCAATGCGACGTGCCAGTCCTGCTCGCGAACTAATCTGATCGCCTCTTGAACAGTGCTTGCCTCACCAAAAATGAGATCCGGCTGTTTGTCGAAGATGCGCTTCACACCGTCCCGGAGTACTTCATGATCATCAATGATGAGGATCTTTTTCATTACGCCACTTTAGGCATGCCATTCCAATAGACATCGTTCAAGGAGCCGGGCAAACAAAGATTACCGTCCTGGGCCGGTCGTTGGGATTCGCACGACTACGATCGTACCCTTTGCAGCGGTCCCCGTGATCTCCATCTCACCTCCGATAAGATGGGCTCGTTCGCGCATCCCCAGCAAGCCAAGGGTCCGCTGCCCGGATTTCTCTCCCTCAGTGATCCCTCTGCCATTGTCGCTAATCGTCAGACTGATTGCGTCGTTCTTGCTACTCAACTGAATATGCACTTCCGTTGCTTGAGCGTGACGCAGAATGTTGGTTAACGCTTCCTGGAGAATGCGAAAGAGCGCTGTCGATTGTTGCTTGTCGAGGCCAACGTTTTCAGGATAACAATCACAGGTGACTGTAATTCCAGTTCGTTCCTGAAACTGTCTAGCCTGCCATTCAATTGTCTCACTCAGTCCGAGGGCGTCGAGGGTGATTGGTCTCAGTTCCGACGAAATGCGTCTAACATTATTCACAGTCGAATCAGTCAAGCTCATCATCGCGGCTATCTTCTCTCGCAGCCACTGCAACTGCGGTTGCTTCGCTGATCTGGTAACAACTTCATCAATCTCTTCGAGGTCCCATCGCAAGCTCGAAAGCGCGGCCCCGAGTTCATCGTGAATCTCTCTGGCAATGCGCGTTGCCTCCTCTTCTTTGGCAGATTGGACGCGGGCAGAGAGAGCGCGCAACTGCTCGCTTGTTGCTCTGAGTTCCTCCTCGGCATTTCTCCTCTCCGTTACGTCCTGGGCCGTGCCATACACCCTGATCGGAGCCCCTAGTTCATCGCTGACTGTTTGCCCTCGAGAATGGATCACTCGCTCTTCCCCATCTGGCCGAAGAATCCGGTAAAAGTAACTAAATGGCTCGTGTGAACTAAGAGACTTTGCCATCATGTCTCTTACGCCAGTCTGATCCTCTAGATGAATGAACTCCATGATCACTTTTTCGTAGGTTGGGTTAAAAGACTGCGCTTTAACCCCGAAGATCCGATAGAGCTCATCCGACCACGCTACCTCGTTGGTCCTTAAGTCCCAGTTCCAACTACCAATCCGGGCCAATTGACGAGCTTCGGCTAATAGGTGCTCGCTATGTTTGAGTTGCTCTTCAGCCCGTTTAGATTCAGTGACGTCCTTCAACACGCAGGCCACTCTTTCAACGCCGAGGGGACCTTCGATTGGAAAATATGAGACGAACAGATCCCTCTCTCCGATCGTGGGATAGTTGTATTGCATTTCGTATTTGACTACGACGTTTTCCCGGAAACACTCGTCGAGCTTTGGCTTTACCATATTGTCAAAGACTTCCGGGGGCAGGAGTTCGCCTACCGTCAAGCGGTCGACTCGTTCGCGATCCAATCCGCGATAAGTAAGAAAAGCGCGATTTGCAAGCCGGTAGTGATAGTCCTGGTCTACAACAACTATCATCTCGTCAAGACCCTCAACGACCTTTTCATATTCGCGCAGTCTTTGTTCGACTTGTTTGCGCTCAGTGATGTCGTTGTAGATTGCATACCTGGCGACATTTCCGCAGGACAATGTGACGGGTCCCTGGACGATAGAAACAATCATGCGACGGCCGTCCTTGTGCTGGCGAACCGCTTCCGTTTCATCTCGTTTCTGGCTGGCAATCAGGTTGTGAAATTTTTGTAGCTCTTCTGGGTCGTTGGGAACGATCAGCGCTTTCAGGTCTTTCCCCACCGCCTCGTCCGGGCCGTATCCAAACAGTTGCGTGAACTCGCGGTTTACTCGGACCACCCGATGGTCAGCGCTAATCAACGCCACGGCCTGGGGCGCCTGTTCGAACAACTCGTTTGGAAGAATGTTTTCTTTTTGAAGCTC
Source organism: Blastocatellia bacterium (assembly GCA_031399105.1). Classification (GTDB taxonomy): domain Bacteria; phylum Acidobacteriota; class Blastocatellia; order Pyrinomonadales; family Pyrinomonadaceae; genus PSRF01. The sequence continues at coordinate 3,259 of JANNON010000587.1, forward strand.
ATCCATGGTAGCGGTTACCAGGGCTTGATGAAGGTTTGTGATGCCTTCAGCTGTCCTCTCTGATCCGTGTCATCCGCGGAAAGCAGCGGCTGTTTCCGGAGAGCCGCTTGATTAATGCGCCTGCGCCTGGGCGGATTCGAATTCCAGTTGCGAGTCGCAAAGTTTTTCTGTCTCGTTATGCTTGACGCGAACGTAAGTTCCATCCGATCGCAGTTCCCTGGCGTTGACGTTGTCTCTTAAATAGGACTCGAGAATTACATCCTTTAAGTAAGCACGCAGTTTCGGATCTTTAATAGGGACCACGACTTCGACTCGACGGCTGAGGTTGCGGTACATCCAATCAGCGCTGCCGATGTAAACCTCGTCCTTGCCATTGTTCCCGAAATAGAAGATGCGGCTATGCTCGAGGAAGCGACCGACGACGCTTCGGACGCGTATGTTGTTGGAAATTTTTGCTAATCCGGGTCTGAGAGTGCAAATGCCGCGCACGATCAAATCGATCGAGACTCCTGCCTGCGATGCATTGTAAAGCGCGCGGACAATCGCGACATCGGTGAGACTATTTACTTTGGCAATGATGCGTCCGGGGCGACCTGCTTTCGCATGCGCCGTTTCGCGCTTGATCAGTTTGATGATCCCCTTACGCAGATTCAAAGGCGCCACCAACAAACTGTCATACTCGCTGAATTGCGAAAAGCCGGTCAGCGAATTGAACAGGTTAGTAGCATCGTTAGTAATCTCTTCGTCAATCGTAAAGATGCCGAGGTCAGTGTAGTTGCGTGAAGTGGTGGGATTGTAATTTCCAGTCGCAAGGTGCACGTACCGCTGCAACTTCTTTCCTTCGCGCCGGACCACGAGTGTGAGTTTGCAATGTGTTTTGAGGCCCACCATGCCATAGACGACGTGCACGCCCGCTTGCTCCAATCGTCTGGCCCATTCGATGTTGCTCTCTTCGTCGAACCGCGCTTTTAGTTCAACCAAAGCAGCAACCTGTTTGCCCTTCTCCGTGGCTTCGATCAGCGCCTTCACAATGGGTGAGTTTCTGCCGGTGCGATACAAACAGATCTTAATGGCCACTACATCAGGGTCAGTGGCGGCGGCGTTAATAAAATTCGTGACTGCGTTGTAGGAGGTGTAGGGATGGTGCAGCAAAACGTCCTGCCGCTTGATAGCTTCGAAGACGTTCTCGCTCGTACGCACTGCCGCGGGAGTGTTTAGGTGCAGTGGACGATCCTTTAACTCCGGCCGGTCCAATTCATACAGCTGCATGAGGTCGGGAATATTGAGTGGTCCATCAACTACGTAAACATCCTGCGGAGTCAGCTCGAGTGCTTCGGTTAGATACGAAACCATCTCCTTCGGCATGTTCATCGCAACTTCCAGGCGCACCGCATCGCCAAACCGCATTTGCCTGACGTGTTGTTGCATCGTACGAAGCAGATCGCTCGCTTCGTCGTCCTTGATGTCGTGGTCTGCGTCGCGCGTTACTCGAAACAAGTAACAGTTGCCTGTTTTCATCTCCGGGAAAAGTGCCGAGATGTTGGCGGAGATCAAACTGCCCAGGAACGTAAAGCTGGTGCCTTTCTCATCAATGGGAATCAGCTTGGGCACGATGGGCGGCAGCTTGATGCGGGCAAATCGGGCCGCCTTGTGGACCACGAGCCCTTCGGTCTTTTTCTTGTGCTGTTGTGGAGCGACCATCACTCCGAGGTTTAAGCTGAGATTGGAGATGTAGGGAAACGGATGTCCCGGATCGACGGCCTGCGGAGTTAGGATTGGAAAGACATTCTCCAGAAAATAAGCGTCCGCCAGGTTCTTCTCTCGTCTCTTCAGACCTTCATAGGGCCGGATGACGATGCCCTCAGCCGCGAGCTTCGGCAGGACCTCGGTCTCGAGACACTTCATCTGCGCTTCGAGCATTGGCCTGAGTCGCACACTGATCTCCCGTAGTTGTTCAGCAGCAGTCATGCCGTCCGGCGAAGTTTCCAGGATTCCCTCAGCCATCGCTTCTTTCAAACCTGACACGCGCACCATAAAAAACTCGTCGAGGTTTGAAGAGAAGATCGCCAGAAACTTCAGCCTCTCGAGAAGCGGATGACGAGGATTCAGAGCTTCCTCGAGCACGCGTCGATTAAACTCCAGCCAACTCAATTCGCGATTGATCAGAAGATGTTTCTGATGACGAAGGTTGGCGGGAGTTGTCGAACGTTTCTTGGCCGGTTCACGACCTTTTTGTTTCGCATTAGCTGTGGCGGCGGTCATATGTTCGCGTTGCTTTGCTATTGAAAAGTAAATTGCTGCCCGCTTGCATTGCTTCTCTCGCGGGTTGCGGCGAAGTTGAGGATCAGGCCGCGGTGGTCAATGCCGTTTGCGCACGCATAGAATCTAACTCGGATTCTCCTCTTTATAAAGTACTCATAACGCGGGTTTTGCACAAAACCTTGCACAAAGCTCTGAAGGAACTCTACCGAAGAGTCCTTCAGAGTACTGACGTTGTTTCGCGCTTTTGCCTGGGTAGGAACACCCGGGACTGGGAATTCGCGAGCTGCTTTGTGTTGCAACTGAAAGCCAGTTTAGGGTTCAGGGTTTAGGCAGGAAATTTTGCATGGCAATTGGCATCAGGGTTGCAGCTTATCAAAGAAAACGAATAATTCGTTTTAAAGTGGTACGCGCTGGCTTAACAGTTACGCGTTTCTTAAGGCTAAAAATGGCCAGTCAATCGTAAGAACCAATTAGAGGAGGGAACAATGGCGTCTTCGCGGGCAGCCACAAAGGCAGTTATTCAGGACGATCTTGAAGTTCAAAAGCGTGATCTGGAACGACAGATGGAAGAGTCACGCGGCTCGATCGCCGAAACGGTGACGGAGATTAAGGACGCCGTCGCTGGTGAGTATGAGTCGATCAAGCAAGGCATTAGCGATACCTTCGATTGGCGCGAACAATTTCGCAAGCATCCCATTGCCTGGATGGTTGGAGGACTTTCGGTTGGCTATGTTCTCGGCAACAGCCTGGCCGCTGCTTACAGCGACACGAAAGGGGACAATCAACTTCTTTCGTACATGGGTGCCTTGGGAGACAAGTTCACCGGTGAGCTTTCAAAACAAGGGATGAATATTCTTGGGCCAGCAGTAACTGGAACTGTGTTGATCCCACTTCTCAACGGGCAATTGAAGAAAGCGTTTGGTATAGACCTTTCGAATTTGCCGCAACAGCTTCTTGGACTCGATCCCGGCAAAGGCAAGCATGGAAAAGCCAAATCGAAGAAGAAGTCGCGTAAGAAGGAACGCAAGAATGGGAGCAAGTCGAAGCAAGCTAAGAAGCAAAAGTAAGTGAAAGCGATGAAGTCCACGCTGTAGCGTCGGGTCCGGTGCGATAGGTCATTCCAGTCACCTCGCCCGACGCCACCGTGTTACGGTACTGACCTAATGCGGTTGCTTCCCCGCAAAGCGAAGGGATTTCTCATCCGCCAGGGATCCTATTGCTCGCTGTTTCGGTAATTCACCATCCATTGAACGCCGAACTTGTCCGCGAACGAACCGTAGTACGCGCCCCAGAACATCTCCTGAAGCGGCATCTCCACTTTGCCTTCGGCCGAAAGTCCGTTGAAAAGCCTGTCCGCCTCCTCCTTACTCTCAGGAGCGAGGCAGATATAGAAGTTGTTACCCATCGTCACCTTCTGGCCCATCGAATCCAAAGCATCCGTGGCCATGAGTGCATTGCCTCCGCCGATAGGTAAGGCGATGTGCATGATTCGATCCTGTTCGCCTTCGGGAATCTCACCGCAGCCAGGGACGTCTTTGAAACGCATCACAGCGAGAAACTCTCCGCCAAATACCGATTTGTAAAAGTTGAATGCTTCTTCCGTGTTGCCGTTGAAGTTTAAGTATGGATTCGCCGTTGCCATCATCGTTCTCCTTAGTCGTTATTGATTCACTTCGATCAAACTTCAACGTCGCGGACTACCCGGAGTTGAATGCCTGCTCTTTGTAGATTAGTCGAATGGCAATCATCCAGATCGACAGCCAGTAATCGAGATCACCAACGCGTTGAATAGCCCTCTTTGCTCCGCAGGAGCAACGTCCTCCAGCCCAAGGTTGCCGCTTCGGCTACCTTGGGCTCGATTCTTCGCTCGCGATTCGCGAGTCATAAATGACCCGAAACTTGAAACTCGAAACTTGAAACTCTGGCTCCGACTGCTCAGGTCAACCCGTTCGTAATAGCCTCGCGATAAGCGAGTGCCGTTCCCGCGGGTTTGTCCATCGAGCCGCCGCAACATGAGGACAGCAGGCAACTGATCACTGAGTCGTAAAGCCAGATGAACCCGCCGTCGACCGTGCTGCCCCACTTCTTATACTGAGTCTGCAAATCCGAGGGACATGCTCCCGGAAGTGAGTTGTAGGGGTTGTTACATGGCGGCCCCAGATAATAGGCGTCGCATTGAGGCGCCGAGCCCCACCAGGGCGAACCCGTGAAGAACACAGTGTCGCCGGTTTGAAATGAGCGTCCATTGCCCAGCACCATTGGCCCACGGCAATAGAAGAAGAAGCTCGCCGCAGTTTGAGCAGCCTGCAGTGCGTTATCGATTGAAGAGCAGTTCTGCGTGTACAAATAGTTGTCCCAGTTTCCCTCGCCATACATGGCCACGTTAGGGACCTTCTGGACGTTGGCGCCCGGACCCGCCTGGCCGCCGGGAGGTTGGTACCACCATGGACCAGGAGCTGATTGGTTCGTCGCCAGCCCGGGGATCATGAGTGCCTTGCCGCCCGCTTTCTTGAAGCCGGTGTTCCACACGTCGACATGATCGAGGTTGGGACTGCCGCCTGAGTAGCATTGCAAGTGGATCGCATTGACGAAGGCGCTGCCTTTCGCGGCAACCAAACCTTTCATCGTGTCGAACCAGGGCTGCGTGTTCCATTTGTCGTATGGACAGAAGGTGACATGCGCATATCCGATATTGGCGAGGGTGATGCCGAAGTTCACCATGACGCTCGCGTCGACGTCATCTTCGTTGTCGAAGTCGATGGCGTCGATGTCACCACCCGCAGTAACCATCGCCTGCTTGAGCGCCTGGAAGTTGTCGTAAAGTGCATTCCCTGGGCCAGCCGGTTTACCGCCGAGCAGAGCAGCGATAGTGGCAAAGTCGGTTGTGCCCCCTGCGCCAACCGAAAAAATGATCTCAGCACCAGCTTTGCGAAGCTGTGCCAAGCGGGACGGAAGATTCAGGGGATCGGCTTCCTTGTAAACTCCACCGGAGACGATCTGAGTGTTGTTGAGAATCAAAGTGCCATCGGTAGCAACGTGCACAGACCAAACTATTACGGTGTTGTAGTTGGCCGCGAGCAGATCGTTGATCGCCGGTTGGCCGCCGAAAGCGATCGCGCCGCCAGTGTAGATGCGTGTTGATGCAGTCATGAGGTCCTCCTGAGAATGAGTTTGCGAGGCGCGCGCATGCTAGCACAGTCGACTTGGGAGCAACTTGATGATGCAACTCTGGTAGGCATGAAGATGGTTGTGCTGCCGTCTTCAATTTGCGGCTGGCTACCTACTCCGAAGCGGGTTATGAAGCTGGTCCATGAGCACTTTTAGTGTCCGAAAAAACAAGATTGTAAGAGGTACGCGCTCCGCAAATTCCCGTCTTGAAGAAATTTACCCTCATGTTTCGCCATGCTAAGGATCGACGATCCACCAAGCAACACGAAAAGAAGTTCGTGATTTTTCGTTTAGTGGATCGTCCCATGTCTGCTCCGCCTGATTTCGTGCGTTTTCAGACCTTGATGGGGCCAGACTTCTGGAAACAAAGCTATACGTAGCGAACGGTCTTCAATCATTATTGGTGAAGCAGAGATCGAACTCTTGTAGTCCCCGAAAAGAGTCAATGCGGGTGTGAGGTCAGGAAAATTGCTTGGCGTTTATGCCGAGCTTTTTCATGCGAGAAAGTAGAGTTGTACGGTTTATGCCGAGCCGTGCCGCTGCTCCATCGTCACCAGCAACGCGTCCTTTGCAATCGGTCAGGGCGCTCACGATCTCCTCGCGCTGCTTGTTGGCATATTCGTCAGTGACACTTTTCTTGCCATCGAGCGCGTTGATCGTTTCCCTCACAATCCTGACAATATCTTGCCGATCTTGAGACGCTGTCGACTCCCTTGATTCGTCGATGCAAACTCTCCGCAGTTCTGCGAGGGGAACCTCCAGCGACCGGCCACGCGTCAGGATCACAGCGCGCTCGATGAAGTTTGCCAACTCCCTAACGTTTCCTGGCCAGTCCCATTCCGTCAGTGCTCTCATCGTTGCTGCCGGAATCGTTTCGATCCGCTTCTGCATCCGCTGTGCGAAGTTTTGAGCGAAGTAACGGGCCAGCACCGGGATATCTTCCCGCCGCTCACGTAAGGGAGGAATGCGAATGGGAAACACGTTCAAGCGATAATACAGGTCGCTGCGAAATTCGCGATCAGCAATCATCTTTTCAAGATTGCGATTGGTGGCCGCCACCAGCCGTACGTCAACTCTCTTCGTGCGCGTGCTGCCCAGGCGTTCGAACTCGCGTTCCTGCAAAGCACGCAGAAGCTTCGGCTGAATCTCCAGCGGCACGTCTCCCACTTCATCCAGAAACATTGTGCCCTGATCGGCGAGTTCCAGCCTCCCGACCTTCTGGCTGATGGCGCCGGTGAACGCTCCTTTTTCATGTCCGAACAATTCGCTCTCGAATAGCCCGGTAGGGATCGCCGCACAGTTGAGTTTCACGAAGGTACGGTTTTCCCGCCGGCTATGATCGTGAATCGCCCGCGCAATCAGTTCCTTTCCCGTTCCGGTCTCGCCCAGCAGCAGCACCGTGGAATCACTGGGCGCGACGGTTTGGACCAACTCCAACACTTGCCGGAGTGCGGGACTGTCGCCGACGATCTGATCGAAATTCATCTCGCTGCGTATCTCTTCTTCTAGATAAAGCTTCTCCTGGGCCAGCTTGTCTTTGAGTGCGGAAATCTCCTTGTAGGCCAGCGCGTTCTCGACGGCGAGGGCAATCTGCTTGGCGATATGAGTGAGCAACTGCACGTCTTCCTCGGTAAAGGCACCTTCACTGCGGCTAGCGATGTCGAGGGTTCCCAACTCTCGGTCGTGTGCGATCAGAGGAATTGTGCATCCAGATCTTAAACCATCGTTGTACGCGTGTCTGATCTGTGGGGCAGGAAATTCCTTAAGATCAAGATGCCTTATGAGAACCGGTTGTAGGGAAGTGAAGGCCAGCCCCTGGGGACTGCCCTCCAGCGGAAACAATGCGCCTTCTTCAAGGTCGCTTGCATACCGCAGATCGAAGCTATGCAGTCGCAGTTGTTTGCTCTCTGGATCGTAAAGGGAGATCGAAGCCGCGTCGTGCGGAATGATTCTGCGTAAAGAATCGCAGGTTGCCCCGAGAAGTTTACCCAATCCCAAATGGGTGACTACGGCATTGTTGATGTCGAGCAACAATTGGTAGCGGTCTCGCTCGGCTTCGGCACTCGGGAAAGTTTCAAATTGCGAAGCAGAACCAGTTGCGTTCCCTGACGGGGGATAGTCGCTCATACGAGAATATCTCCTGAAGTGAAATAGCGACGCGGGCCACGATTGTATAAACAAACCAACTACAGACAAAGTTGTTTCTGTCGACGATGACATCGACACTTTCGACTTTCAACACCTCCTGCTGACGACCTCTTCTTCAATCAACGTCAATTCGTCAACGAATTTCCACCAAAATCGATGCTCCCATGTCCGGCACAACCCTTGCCCAGTTCATGCACGGACGTTGGAAGGAGAGAGTTGATGCTAAGAATTTACATCCACGATCAGGTGCCGGTGACGAGCTTTGTGCTTGAGGGAAAGCTGGTCGGGCCTTGGGTTAAAGAATTGGAGAAACACTGGAGTGCGTTAGCTACTAATGCTTCGAGGACCATGTTAGTGGATTTAGCTGACGTCAGTTTCATCGACTCTGAGGGGCGAGCACTGCTCGCCAGAATGCGACAAAAGGGAGTCAGGCTGTTGTCAACGGGGGTTTTGATCGATGCGATCGTTGCTGAGATTGACGCTGAGCAGCGCAAGCGCGTCAACCACGAACAAGAAAAATCGCGGGCTTTACCCCAAGCGCACGACCTGAACACTGAAGGAGCAAGCAATGGTTAATCGAATTCTTTATCTACTGGCGATCGCCGTCTTAATGACAAGCCCATTGAGTGTTGCGGCGCAGCAAAACGGAGCGGAGCCGGCAGAAGTATTGACGCTGGACCAGGCAATCTCCGTTGCGCTGCGTGACAGCCGCCAGGTCAAGAACGCACAACTGGCAGTCGGCAAAGCCGGAGACGAGGTGGCCGCCTCGCGCACCCTCCGGTTGCCTTCGATGCACCTGTACTCGCTCTTGTCACAGCAGCTCGTGAAGCACGACGCCGGCCTCGACAACTCCGAGACAAGCGTCGTTCCAGGCGTCGGCCCGATCTTCTCAATCGGCACCACGCGCATGCCGACGGCGATCTTCGCAGGGCAGATTCTCCAGCCACTGTCGCAGCAATACAGGATCGGCCTGGACATCAAGCAGGCCGGGTTGGCGCGCGAGGTGGAGGGCGAGAAACTGCGCCAGACCGAGCAGACCACAGTTAATCACGTCAAGCAGAACTACTACGGGATTCTGCAAACTCAGAGCGCCCTCGACAGTCTCCGGGAAGCCATCAGGTACTACCGCGAGTTGGATCGCGTGACGGTCGATAACGTCGTCCAACAGGTCTCCTTGAAGGCCGACAGCTTGGAGGTCAAGACGCGGCTGGCGAAGGCCGAGTACGAGGCGCTCACTCTGACGAATCAACTGGCCACCGAGAAGGAGCAGCTCAACAGCCTGCTGGGGCGCGACGTGCGCACCGACTTCAGGGTGGCCGCGATCGGCGACGCAGTCGGCTTCGACGCCGACCTCGTCCTCGCGAGAAGTCGCGCGCTCGACGAGCGGCCCGAACTGCGGGAGGCGCGGCTGAGGGTCAAGCAGGCCGAAGTTGACCGGCGCATCAAGAAATCCGAGTACATCCCAGACGTGAGCGTCGGTTTCACCTACATGTCATTCCGGAATTTCAACATCGACGCGATTCCGAAGAACTCTGCAAGCCTGAGCGTCGCGATGAAGTGGGAGGTCTTTGATTGGGGGAGAAAGAAGAACCAGCTCGCGGAGAAAGACCGGACCATCGAGCAGACAAAGAACGAGCTGCGCGAAGCCGAGAGCCGTGTCCTGATCGAGGTTGGCGACAAGCTCCGCAAGCTCCAACAGACGCGCCAGGCTCTGGTCGTCGCGCAACTTAAGCAGGAAACGGCGCGGGAGAACATGCGCGTTTCGGTCAACAAGTACAAGTTACAGGCGGCACTGCTCTCGGATGCGTTGCAAACACAGGCCACGCAGGCCGATGCAGACTATGAATATCAAAAGGCCTTGCTGGCTTTCTGGACGGCCAAGGCTGAATACGAGAAATCAATCGGGGCGGACAAATGAGTGGAGTCCGACCAATGAAAGGAACGACGATGAGACTCAGGAATCAGATGACATTGCTGGCAGCTTTTTTGTTCATGGCGGCGAGCGCTCACGGCCAGGATGTCCACTACAACTATGATCGAAGCGCCAACTTCGCGGCATACAAAACCTACCAATGGGTCGAAATTGCGGGCGGCGCGGTGCCGGATCAGTTGATAGACCAGGCCATCAAACGCGCAGCCGAAGAGCAGCTCGCACAAAAAAGTCTCACCAAGGTCGATAACAACGCTGACCTTTATATCGGTTACCAGTTCGTGCTCAACCTCGAAAAGAGCGTGAGCCTATGGGAGACGGGCGGCGCTGGCCCCGGCTGGGGATTCGACCCATGGGGCGGCGGCCGTAACGTGCAGGGCCAGACGTCTACCATTCCCGTCGGGATACTTTTGATGGATCTGTATGACGTCGAAAGAAAGCAGCTGGTCTGGCGTGGCGACGCCGTCAAAACTATCAACCTCAGGGAAGACCCGGATAAGAACTACAAGAACCTGCAAAAGGTTATGGCGAAGCTTTTTAAGAACTATCCGCCTAAAGCCAGTAAGTAGGCCGAGGCTGAATACCATGATCGGAGTGAACAAAATGAAACTGAGAACAATGAAACCGACGGCAGTGGGCGCAGTGGTCCTATCGATAGCTCTGCTGGGCGGCTGTAAAACCAAACAGACACAAAAAGTGGCTGTGCCTGTGAAAGTCGCGGCGGTCGAGTTGAACGCAGCGAACAGTGAAGCCAGGTATTCGGCGACGATCATTCCCCGCACGGAAGTTCAACTGGCCTTCAAAGTCGGCGGTTATGTTGACGCGCTTCGCCAGGTCCGCGGTGTCGACGGAAAGATGCGCGACATCCAGGAAGGGGACCACATTGACGTGGGCTCGGTGCTGGCTCGGGTCCGCCAGAGCGACTATCAGGTGAAATTCAAAGAAGCAGAATTTCAGGCCAGCGAGGCGAGATCAGGTATTGACGTTAGCAAAGCGCAATACGAAGAAGCGGTTTCGGGGATCGCCTCGAGCAAGGCGCAATTAGTCGAAGCAGAGGCCGCTTACGTAAAGGCCAAACTCGATTTTGAGCGCGCGCAGAATTTGTTTGCGAGCCACAGCATGACCAAAGCTGATTTTGACTCGGCCAAGGCCCAATTCGATATGGCTAGCGCAAAGGTCGCCGCGGCGCGCTCGCAGGTTCAGGTGATTCAAGCCAAAGCCCTTTCCGCAAAAGCAAATATCGACGTGGTCCAGGCGAAGTCAAGGGGCGCGCAGGCTGTCGTGCAGGAGACACAGATTCCACTACACGACACTGGACTGAGGTCGCCGCTCAATGGGGTCGTGCTGGAGAAATCGATCGAGAAAGGAACACTGGTTTCTTCAGGTGATAAGGCATTCGTAGTTGCCGACACGTCGTCAGTCAAAGCGGTGTTTGGCGTGGCGGACGTCGCCGTAGCGGACATGACACTGGGTACCAAGCTGAGCGTTGAAAGCGAATCGATGCCTGGAAAGGAATTTCAGGGACAGATCACATCAGTATTTCCGGCTGCCGATTCCAAGAGTCGAACATTCAATGTCGAGGTGACGATCGCGAATCCTGAGTATCTGCTGCGGCCCAACATGATCGTTTCGCTTCGCGTGGGAGCTCAGCCGGAGACCGCAGGGAAGTCGGTGGTCGTTCCATTGAATGCTGTCATGAAAGCGAAGAGCAACCAAAACGCCTATGCAGTTTTCGTGGTCGTAGAGCAAGGCGGAAAACAGATCGCACAGCTTCGCGATGTGACCCTGGGCGAATCCTACGGCAACACCGTTGCTGTGACTGAAGGACTGAAGCAGGGTGACCTGGTGATCATAACTGGCGGCACGATAGTGAACGATAGCGATCAGGTAAAGGTGATTCCATGAAGCGAATTCAAGTCTTATTACGAACAGCGCGGAGAAGGGTGCGCAGGCTGATCCATAAATCGCCGGCGCGAAACGTGGCCAGCGATCAGACCAGCCAGGCCCACCATCATATCGATGTCGAGGCGATGAAAAGCAAGCGCAACATCTCGCGCTTCTTCGTCGAGCAACGGCACATCACCTGGGTCCTGCTAATCGGCGTCTGCGTCTGGGGCTTTTACAGCTACAAGAGCATGCCCCAGCGCAAAGACCCGGACACCCCGGTCAAGACCGCCGTCGCCATCACCGTCTGGCCCGGAGTGAGCGCAGAGAAGATTGAGCAACTGGTCACCAGGAAGATCGAAGAGAAGGTGGGGCAGAACGCCAACGTGGAGAAGATCCGCTCGATCTCGCGCACCAACATTTCAGTTGTTTACGTCGACCTGGATGAGAACTTCCCCGGCAGCCAGATCGCCAAGGAGTTCGACGACATCGCGCTCAAACTCGACTCCATCTCCGATTTGCCGGACGGGGCTGGACCCATCAATTTCATCAAGGACTTCGGCGACACGGCGGCGCTCATGCTCACCGTAGCGAGTCCGAAGGTGAGTGAGACTGAGATCGACCTGCGCGCGAAGGAGGTCGGTGAGGCTATCGCACGTCACCGGGCAGGGTACGCGCCAACCGGAGGCGGGGGGCGCTTCACGATTGTCAGTAGTCTCAGCCATGGGGTCAGCGCTGGAGTCGTTCAGGACCCGCTCAATCTTTTCGCCGATTACCTTGAGGAGAAGGGAGTGGCCAGCGACCTGCACGTCATCACGGAGCCCGGCTTCGCCGGCGTGGACGGCGTGTCGGACGCGAGCGACGAAGCCCTGCTCGGCCACACACGGCAATTCATCAGCGAACGGTTGCAGGCCGCGGACTTTCACCCTGATAGCTGGCCGCCCGTGTTAATCCGCGACCCGCAGGAGACGCGGCAAAAACTGAGTCTCGTTGCGGGGGATAAATACAGCTACCGCGAGATGGACGATTTCACGGACCTCATCGAGAAGGGGCTGAAAAGCGTCCCGCAGGCGACGAAGGTGTCGCGCTCAGGCATCCTCTCTGAGAAGGTCTTTCTCCTCTACTCGCAGGAGCGCATCGCCTCGTACGGCCTGCAGCCCGGAGACCTACAGAATATTCTAAGCGCACGAAACATCACGCCTGCAGGCGGACAACTGGAAGTCGTGGGGAAGAATTTTTCCATCGACCCTTCCGGCGAGTTTAAGAGCGAAACGGAGATCGGCGACGTCGCCATCGCCCGCACGGAGCATGGAGCACCCGTCTACCTGCGTGACGTCGTGGACGTCGAGCGTGGCTATGACAGCCCGCCGAGATACCTGAACTTCTACGACTGGCGCGACGCACAGGGCAACTGGCAGCGCAGTCGCGCCATCACGGTCGCCGTCCAGATGCGCCCGGGCGGGTACATCGGCGAGTTCGGCGAGAGCATCGACGCGGCGCTGGCCGAGCTGAAGAAACAGTTGCCCGACGACCTGATCATGGCGCGCACCTCCGACCAGCCGCGGCAGGTCACGGAGAACGTAGGCCTCTTCATGAACAGCCTCTACGAGGC
>JANNON010000729.1:0-3788 GCA_031399105.1 Blastocatellia bacterium
ATGCGCCTGCTGGAGACCTACATCGCCTGGACCAGCGAGTGGCTGAACTACTTCGAGGAATGGCTGCTGACAGACCAATGGGCCGGTGGCGGCGAACACCCCACAACCAGGAAGAAGCGGTGGTGACTGCGACTCGAACCATGAAGGAAGGTGCCATGAACGATATTCCAGAGAAGCAGCTTCGCACTGCGATGTTAAGTCTCATACGCGCACGAACACTTGTATACCGCCGAGCAAAGCTATGCCAATCTGTAGTGATAGCCATAACACTGCTGCTACCGGTCATGGCGGCGACCGCTGCGGTACTCATGCCTTCTGCACGGGCCGCAATCGCAACAGCCGCGGTCCTGATCGCTGTATTCGACGCAACATTCATTGATCGATGGATGAAGGCCCGCCTCAAGGAAGGTGCAAAACTGCAAGAGCAGTTCGACTGCGAAGTTCTCGATATCCACTGGAACGAGTTCCTGACGGGAGTACCGGTCGATGCTGAGGCGGTCTACGAAAACGGTCACAAGAAGCTGAGTGATTTCGATGAACTACGCCTGCGCGACTGGTATCCAACGGTCGTGGCCACCGCCCCTATTGAAGTAGCGCGGCTGATCTGTCAACGAGAAAACTTGCTCTATGACAGCAGCATTCGCGTATCCTATCGTTGCCTGCTACTCTGGGCTGTCGTTGTGTATGTTGCGGCGGTTGTTATGCTTTCCGCGATCACCAGCCTGGATTTTTCTAACGTAGTCCTCACGTACTTTGTACCAGCGGCTCCGGCACTTATCTGGGCAATCCGCGAATCGAATCGTCAATCGGACACTGTGGACACACTGTCTCGCCTCAAGGTCGAGTCAGAAAAACTGCTCAAAGCTGCGATTCAGGGGATAACCCCGCACGATGCTCGCACTCGGTCGCGTGAGTTGCAGGACGCGATCTATAACCATCGCGTTTCCAGTACACTCGTCTTCGAGTGGCTCTACAACTTCCTGCGCCCCCGCCTAGAGTCCAGACTGATTCACGGCGCTGAACATTGGGTGAACGAGTTCAAGAAGAGTGCACCGTGAGGATATCCGCAACGCCTCAGATCAATCTACTTGCGTTGGCAGGTCGGATTCAACCACAGAGCGGTGAGTTACTTGCGGCACGAGCGCATCGCGCATCCTTGAAAGCGCGACTGGAGAAATCATTTGCGGTTAGCCGCATCACGCCAATCGGTAGTCACGCGCGCGGCACAGCCATTCGCTGGCACAGCGATCTGGACACCATGGTGGTCGTGCGTAAAGAGGAAGCACTGTGGGGTGGCAAACTGGTCTCGTCTGATACTCTCATCAAGCGTGTCCTTGCTGATTTGCGAGAGAGGTACCCTGCGTCTAGCATCCGCCGAGCCAGCCTCGCCGCAGCGATCGAGTTCGGAAGTACCAAGCAAAGTCTTGATGTTGTGCCGGGAATCTATGAGCGGTTTCACGCCGGTAGGCCGGTATATTTGATCCCTGATGGCATGGGCGACTGGTTCGAGACTAGCCCTGAAACCCACGATCGCTATTTCGAGCAAGCAAATATCCGGAGCGGCAAAAAACTGACCAAAGTCTCACAGCTATTGAGGTGGTGGAAACATGCTCGCACGCCTTCACTGCCCATCCGCAGCTTCTACATCGACATGGTTCTGGCGAAGAGCGATGTGTGTGCACCAGCCAAAACATACGCCCGATGTCTCCGCGATTTCTTTCGCATCATCCATCAGGGTAGGTGCGGTTCCCTCATGGACCCTTGTGGCATTGCAGGCGAGATCCACTCGACTGACACCGAGCCGCAGTTACAAGTGCTTCGCAAAGCCGCCGACTATGCGTACGACCACGCCGTGGCTGCTGTCGCTGCCGAGGAGCGGCGGGATATCGAAGAAGCGAATCGTCAGTGGAGCATTGTGTTCAATGGCGAATATTGATTTGAGCCTCTGTTGACGGATACCTACTTCATCGCACATAGGTTATATATCAGAAAAAACGCACATGCACGCAAACACGCCCATGTGCGCAAAACCATCCAGACTGCCTTTTAGTATGCTCTCCCTGAGCACGGTGCCCCTTCTTCTGCGCCCTCAGCGCCAGGCCTTCCCGCTATACCTTCCCAAACACCAATTCCGGTGTACACGCCCGCCGCGACACCATCCTTTGCTCGTCAAACTCCGGGTTAGTGAGTTTGAGCTTTCCCTGAAGTGCATCCGTTGCAGCATTTAACTCAGTCGTCATCTTCAGTATGTGCTCCGGGTCGCCTCGATGGGCATGGAAGAATCTCAATATGAAATACTGCACGCAGTGCATACCGATTGCGTCACCACGCTCCGCGTACGATATCGCTCGCGCAACCATGTCATCCACCACCGCAACACTTCCCACATACGCGAGAGGTTGGCTACACAAAAGCATGAGATTGCTTTGCTTTTCCAAAATACACCGCTCCACAGGCGCGTTGTATTTCATGGCAAGCCGGTTATACCGAATCGCAAGACTGAGCGTGAACGCCTCCGGCATCGAGGCGATGCCATAGAACGGGTGGGTGAATGGAAGCTCTGCTGATGATTCAGCGGACGCAACCGCCTCTTCGACAAAGACAACCCGCGTTGCCTTGAGCACCCGTTCCTTCGCCTCTTCAATACGCTTCTTTTCCTCCGGGGTTTTGAATGGTGCACGATCAAGGGTACGAAGCGCTTCGGTGAAATCCTTTGCCACCGCGAATTTCTCAGCCGTTTTGATCGCGTCCCCCACGGGATCCGCGCAGGCCGTGATCAAAAGCGTGCAGAGAAGTGTCGCAATGGCGCTGCTGTGCAGGTACAGAAAGAATTTCGATGATGTGGACATATCGTTGCTCCCCGTACCTGTTATTTCCCGAAGTTTGAATAGTCCGGAGTACCCTCCGAACAGGTGTAGTCACGGAGCACGCTGTTCTTGTCGAGCGCGAAGCGGCACCGTTTCATCTTGTCCTGGACAGATCCCACACCAAAGCCGGTGAGCAGGTTGGCGGACGTGCGTTGATGCATGTATTCGATGTATGCGCCGTCCGCGCTCATGCCGGTCTGCGTGGGCTCGCCCAGGGCCGCAACGATTTCCGGCCGGGTCGTCTTTCCCTTCGTGAATGACTGGGCCTTGGCCAGATCGAAGTCTTTGCCCTGGCCGATGCTGGCGCAGCCGGCGGCGGCCAGCGTGAGTAGGGTCAGTGACACCATGGTCCTGCGTGCGTACATTGCGGTTTCCTCATCTGGTTGAACAGCACCCGGCGCGCATGCCCCTCTTCGCAAAAACGGCATAGCGGCGGTGTGTGTCTCAATGTACCAAATGAGAACCAAATAGCGCAATCCTTCCTTTTTGGTAGATGTGACATGGCCTCATATCGTGGCCCGATGTCGTATACGGACCGAGAGCGGCACGAAGCACTCGCGCGCCTCCTACGCGAGGAACGCCGCGCCCGCACCATCACCCAGGAAGACTTGTCGGCTCGCCTTGGCATGCACCGAACCTTCGTCACGAAGTACGAGTCGGGCGAGCGGACGCTCGATGTGCTCGAACTGCTGCACATCTGCCGGGAGTTGTCGCTGGGGCTCGGCGCAGTGCTGCATGCCATCGGTGACGACACGCCGCCCGAGCTGCCGGCCCGCGAGGACTACCTCATTGGCTTCTGCAAGGGGTTCTTGCTGGCCAAGGGGTATGAGGTGACGGGCGACGAAGACGCTGGAGGAGTTCGTCTCCCACCTGATTGGCTTGGCCGCACGGGATCCATCGCAGACCGAGACGCGTGATCGC
>JANNON010000725.1:0-14392 GCA_031399105.1 Blastocatellia bacterium
CCGGTGGGCGAACGACGACCAAAACATCTCCGCGCCCAATCCCCAACCCCTCCAGTTTTTGCTGAAACTGTGGATCAGCCTGGAACGTTGCGAGGTAAACATCTTCCTTGGTGCCGTGATAGCGCTTGATCTTTTCCGCGCGCGCACCATAACGGCTCAGCGCTTTGCGGGGAAAAGATTCCGGAACAATGACCCGCTGAGCAAAGCGAAAAGCCAGATGATTGGCGGGCTGGTATTCATAGTCCATCAGCGTGACGGTCGTTATCCGCAACGCGCGCGCCGCCACAATCTGCGAATAAGAGTTGTGACTCACGGCGAGATCCAGTTTCCTCTGTCGGGCCCACGTCCAAAGCGAGCGACTACGCGTCAACAAGTTTCCCGCCTTACCAGTTAACTCCTTGCCGCCGTGTTCGCCGATCACGTTTGCGCGCAAGCCCGCCGCTTTGGCCAGGGCAACGGTTTCGGCAAAATCACGTGCAGTGATTTCAACTTCGTGACCCCGGTTTATGAATTCGGGAATTAGTGCTTTAAAGAATGGAACGTGAGGAGAGTTTGCGAGATCGATCCAGATGCGCATGAGCTAAACCAGGATTGAGTTTCAGCCGCTGATAAACACGGATCACACGAATCTGAAAAAGCTGAGACGGAAGCACGTCCTTCAGCCGACAAACGAAGGTTACTTGATCTCGACTAGTTCCCCGCGAGCGCGAAGAGAACTCTCCGCGGCCTCGACGATTCGGACTAATCGCAGCCCCGCTTGACCGTCAGTTTCAGGCAGCGTGCCGTTTTCGATGCAATCAACAAAATGTAAGGCTTCCGTTTGCAGCGCCTCGGTGCTTTCGAGACGCGGCGCCCACATATCGCCTGATCGATAACTCACGAGCATCTCGTACACGGCTTCCGGACTTTGCGAAACGCGAACGCCTTTGTCGTAAATCTTCACTTTTTCACTGGGCTCGAGATCGTCATAAAGAATCATTTTCTCACTGCCGCCGATCAGCGTGTGCCGAACCTTCACCGGCGTGAGCCAGTTCACATGCACATGCGCAATCTGAGGGCCCCCGAAAAAGAGTGTGATGTACGCGACGTTCTCGGGCTGACCTGGAATGTTGCTGATGCCGGTTGCGGAAACAGCTTGCGCTCGGGACGGAAGCACGTAATCCATGATCGAAAGATCGTGAATCGCCAGGTCCCAGATAACGTTCACGTCGTGCTGAAAGAGACCGAGGTTAACGCGCACCGCGTCGTAGTAGTAAATATCTCCCAGCTCATTTGCCGCAATCAGTTCTTTGATCTTGCGCACCGCGCCCGTGTAAACAAAGGTGTGGTCAACCATCAGCACCAATTTGCGCCTCGCAGCTTCATCGATGAGCTGACGTGCCAGGTCGGAACTGGCAGCGAGTGGCTTTTCAACCAGCACATGCTTTCCAGCTTTTAGCGCCGCAAGCGCCAGTTCAAAGTGTGACAAGACAGGAGTGGCAATGACAACGGCATCGATCTCAGGATCGTTGAACATCTCGTGGGCTTCGCTCGAGGTTTGAATTGAAGGGTAACGATGACGAAGCTGTGCGAGGCGAGAGGGTTGCAGATCGCAGACGGCTGTAACGGTCGAACCCGGCGCTTCCATAAAGTTGCGCACCAGGTTTGGTCCCCAGTAGCCGTAGCCGATCACTCCAATTCGAATCAAGAGCAGTCCTTCTCTGGGCTTGCCGGTCGAAGGCTGATCAAACCGGCTGCCACGTTTTCGTATCTCTCTTCTTCTTGAATATCGCGGCCCCGGTTTTTTCGCCAGGTTAGCAGGCGTTGATTCAGTTTCGACAAAGGAACGAGCACCAGGGGTGCAAGTAAGAGCGCCGACATTATTTGCGCAACCGGGCCAGGGACGCTCCAGTCGAAGCCCCAGCGGAGCAAGAGGGTGACGCCATAAACGAAGATCACAGATACCAGGTATGCGACAACGGCCAACGTTTGTTTCCTCATGAAACTCCTTCCTGGGCACTGCGAGGTTTCTCTTTCGAGGTTCGCACATCCCCGGTGACTTGCGCAGGTACTCCGCTGGCGATGGCAAAGTCAGGAACATCCCTGGTCACCACGGCACCGGCGCCGACAAGCGCACGCGCGCCGATTGTCACACCGGCCAAAATCGTAGCGTTGCTGCCAATCGAAGCGCCGCGTTTCACCCTGGTTTCAATTACCTTCCAATCGACTTCGCTTTGCAGCGAACCGTCTTCGTTAACAGCGCGCGGATAGATATCGTTGGTGAACTTGACGCCATGACCTATGAATACCTCGTCTTCGATCTTCACGCCTTCGCAGATAAAAGAATGGGAAGAGATCTTGCAGCGAGCTCCGACAACAGCGTTCTTCTGAATCTCAACGAACGTGCCAATCTTCGTCTCCGCGCCGATGCTGCAGCCATAGAGATTGACGAGTGCCGCGTGAAAGATGACTACGCCTTCACCGAGTTCAACATCAGTTGCAATGGGCAAATCCGAAACCTCGCAAGTTAGACTGTCTGGCCTTGCTCTTCCAATAATCGCGCCAACCCGTAAAGCATCCATGCTTCGCTCCAACGCATGAAAGGTGTTCGTACCGTGTAGAACCGGCGCCGCTGGTAATAAAAATGGCCGCTCTTGTCGCGAAGGTTCGCTATCGACCAATCTGCAATCTCCATCGCCAGAGTAAGCGGGTCTTTTGAAAATTGGTGCAGATCCGCCAAAGTGGCGATCGCAGTGGCAGCCGCGTGTGTATCCACTGGATAAAGTGCGTCATCGTAGTATTTCGGCCAACCGTCCGCAAGAAAGAACCGTGAACGCCAAAATTCAAAACCTCGTTGCAACGACGGTACAAACTCCTCCCCCACGTTTGTCGGCAAGTGTCGCAAGGTTCGCTGTAGGGAACTCAACAGAAAGGCCGTGTGAAAATTGTCTACCCAACTCTGGCCGCGTTCGGCGCCGTAGGCCCATGAACCATCCGCGCGTTGCTGGTTTATGACATAGCGTGTTGCGCGGATTGCTTCTTTGGCTAGTTGGGTTTCGCCTGTTTTGGCTGCGACCGTTGCCAGCGTTTCCGCCGCCAGCAGACTCGCATTGTAGACGCGTGTGCTGCTGTTGGGAGAATAGCTGAAGCAAAGCTCTTGCTCGTTTTCAACCGTGCGCGGCAAATCCTTGCTGATGAAGTCGCAGATGCTTTGGGCCATCGTCAGATAATGGTCATAACCAAAAACCTCGTGAGCTTCCATCAACGCGCGCGCAACGAATGCGGTGGGCACGATCGTTGGCGTGCCGCGCGGAGCAAATAGCACCCGTGATTGCCAATCAAAGTTGTATCCCCAGGCAGCGCCGCTCGCACTGGTGAGTCGCATTAAAAGAAGTTGACCAAGCAGTGATTCGGCAGTGTTTGCGCTTTCCTGAGTTCTGGTCCGGCGATGCTCGGACAACGCTGCCAATGCGAAAAGAGCTATTCCCTTGGCGTTTCTCTCTTTAGGAACGAGCGCGAGTGGACGAAGATTCAAGGGCGAACGTTTCAGAAGTTGCGTCCAGGCGAGGCGACAGACGCGCGAGTACTTCAAAGGTGTGGCTTGAAAGAACCGGCTGTTGAGAGCATCGAAAGGATCGTATCCGGCAAAGTCGCGCTCGCGGCACCAGTTGAATAGATCAGTGTAAGCCTGCTGAAGAGTTGATGTGTTCAAGTGGAATGACTGATTAAGCTGCGGTTGTTATGAAGTTGAGCAGTTAATTGCAGGCTGAGGGAATTTGCAGGTCAGGAAGGGTAAAAGCCGCGGATGAACGCGGATTGGACGGATCTGAATGACAGACTGCCAAATAGTTTACCCGCAACTGCGACTTCCCCGCTTTTGATTTTTCCGATCTGTTTCATTCATCCGCGGCTAATGCTCTTACCTGTCTCATCTAGCCACTGATGTCTCAATCCTCTTTGCCGTCTCAATAAAGCTCTCATGCCAAAGTTCAAACATCAGCAAGGACCAAAGCAACTTGCGATGGTTTGCAACGCCGCGCTCATGCTCTTCCTGCAGCCTTGCGACATAATCAGGATTGAAAACTCCCGCGCGGCGCACTCTTTCCGGCGACAGTAAATCTCTCGCGAGTGGTCGCAGCTTTCCTTTCAACCACTCGGCAACCGGAACGCCAAACCCCTTTTTTGGTCGTCGCGTAACGAATGGTGGCACCAGGTCGTCGACCGCGCGCTTGAGAATGTATTTAGTCTTGCTGCCTCTCAGTTTGTAACTCGACGGTAAAGCTGCTGCGAACTCAGCCACGCGCGTATCGAGAAAGGGCGCTCTTACTTCAAGTGATACAGCCATGCTCGCGCGATCGACTTTCGTCAGAATGTCCTCTGCGAGATAAAGCCGCGTATCGAGGTTCTGCATACTCTCAACCAAATCAGTAGCGTCGCATTCTGCCCGCATCTGGCGCGCCTCTGCATAGATGTCGCCGTCGGTCATTCTCAGAATTTCATCTGTCAGCAGAGTTTCCTGCTCCCTGGGCGTGAAGGACCCGAACCAAATGTGATGCCGCGCAACCGTGTCGTATTTACTCCCCAGCACAAAGCGCGTCGCCTTGTAATCAAACGAAAGGTTCTTCGTCTTCTTCGGCAACAAGCGCACTGCTGGCTCAACGAAACTCTCGCGAACAAATTCCGGCACGCGTTGATAGAGATCGGCCCAATAGTGACCGCGATACATCGGGTATCCGGCAAAGAGCTCATCGCCGCCATCGCCGCCCAACGCGACGGTGACATGTTTTCGGGTAAAGCGAGAAAGTAAGTAAGTAGGCACAAGCGACGGATCGCTGAACGGCTCATCCATCCAGGAGCCAATCTCACCGACAAGATTCGCCGCCAGGTTAGCGCTGAGTCGTTCCTCGTGATGATCTGTGCCGAGGAATTTCGCGACACTACGCGCATACCACGACTCGTCAAATGACGACTCGGCAAACGAAATCGAGAAAGTCTTTACTGGCTCGGCTGAAGCCTGAACCGCGAGCGCGGCGATAGTCGAAGAATCGAGCCCACCGGAAAGCAGAATCCCCAGCGGCACATCTGAAACCAGTCGCAAGCGCACAGAGTCAGCCAACAAACTTAGCAGCTCGTCCGCCGCATCCTGCTCGGTAGGGACCGGTTGCTTCGTTCGATAACTCAAACTCCAATAACGCTCGACCTCGACTCGGCCATTTTCCAGTGTGAGCGAATGCGCCGCGGGAAGTTTGCTGATGCCTTCGTAAATCGTCAGCGGTGCGGGGATATAGTCGTAAGACAGATACTGCCGTAACGCTTGTAAATTCAGCGAAGCGTGAACAAGCGGGTGGGCCAACAGAACTTTCGGCTCAGATGCAAAGAGTAGAGTGCGATTAAACACACCCCAGTACAGCGGTTTTTCCCCAAAGCGATCGCGCGCGATGAACAGGCGCCGCTTCTTGGCATCCCAGAGCGCGAACGCAAACATTCCGTTCAAGTGCTCGACCATCCGTTTGCCGTATTCTTCGTAGAGGTGCGGCAACACTTCCGTGTCGGAAGCACTCGCGAAGGAATGGCCGCGCTCTTCAAGCTGGCTGCGCAGTTCGCGGTAGTTATAGATTTCGCCGTTGAGGACTACGGCTACGCTCTTGTCTTCATTGAAGGCCGGTTGTTCGCCGGTGATGAGATCGATGATGGCGAGACGGCGCATGCCAAGTGCTACGCCGCCCGTGACAAGTAGGCCTTCTGAATCCGGACCGCGGTGGACCATGCGCTCGCACATTGAGTGGAGCAACTCGCGCGCGCCCTCAGCGGGGTACGCTCGCGGATCAAATTCGGCCCAACCGGTTATGCCACACATGGTTCAGAGGTCAGATGTCAGAAGCTAGATGTTAGTAACCTTCTTCAGAAGCCGATCTTCTCGCGCACCGCGTAGATCGATTTTGCCTGGGACTCGTGATACGTACGCACGAGCATCTCGGCCAGCAACCCCATCAGGAATAGTTGCACGCCCAGCACGAGCGTTACCAGTGCAATGATTGGCAACGGAGTCTGCACAAAATCAGCGTGATGAGGCCAACTTAAAAACTTCATTGAGAAGGCAAGCATTGCGGACAGCATTGATACGGCAAAAGTGAGCAAACCTGCCCAGCCGAATAAATACAGCGGCTTCGTTTGGTACGAAGCCATAAACTTGATCGTAATCAAGTCGAAAACCACCTTCACGGTTCGTGATAATCCATACTTCGACTTGCCCATTGTGCGCGGATGATGCTCGACGGGAATCTCTGAAACGCGCGCCCCGGCCCAGGACGCATAGATGGGAATGAACCGGTGCATCTCGCCGTACAACCGCACATCCTCGAGCGACTCGCGACGGTAAGCCTTCAAGGAACAGCCGTAGTCGTGAAGTGGGACGCCGCCGATCCATGAGATCAAGCGGTTAGCAATCATCGAAGGAATCTTGCGCGTGAAAAGTTTGTCCTTGCGATCTTTTCGCCAGCCTGAAACGACGTCATAACCTTCGTCGAGCTTGTCCAGCAAACGGATGATATCAACGGGATCGTTTTGCAGATCAGCGTCCATCGGTATCAAAACCCGCCCGGTCGCGGCATCAATGCCGGCGGCCATCGCAGCCGTTTGCCCATAGTTTCGCCGCAAAGCAACCACGCGAATGCGCGGATCTCTCGCCGCTAATTCTCGCAAGACTTTCAAGCTGCCGTCGGTCGAGCCGTCATCGACATAAACAATCTCTGCGGTCCGGCCAAGCGCGCTCAATGCCTGGTCCAGCTTTGCCTGCAGTGGCGGCAAGTTTGGTTCTTCGTTGTAGACGGGAAGGAAAACGGAGATCTCAGGCGCGTTTGCTTCACGCGCAATTGCGGCCTCAGTTTTCGCGAGCAGCTCTTCTTGTTCGTAGACTTTCATTTTCATGACTGGGAGCGCGGACGGCCTCGTCCGCCAACATTGAATGCCGCTAAGTTGACAGAAAAATCAAGTTGCTGCCGGCACGACTCAGCGGACGAGGCCGTCCGCGCTCCCAGTGATCTTGGGCTTTCTTGCGACACAAATCGCTGAAACCCCAAACGGAAAATTTGAATACCGCAACACTGAGGCTTCCGCCCCTAGAATTTTGCCGAGGACTCCATTCATGAACCCAAGCGTAAGATTATTCTCCGACTCGGGTCGAAATCCTGTCACTCGCATCAGCGCCCTGCCCAGCAGGATCGGCAGGAAGAAAGTGATGTTTACATAACTCGCTCGTTCGACCGCAAACCCAGCGCGTCGAATCACGTCCTGAAAGTTCGGAAGTGTATAACGTCTTCGGTGATGGCTAATGTCGTCCTGCACGCCCCAAAGAAAATTGAACGCCGGCACGAACAACAAAGCACTGCCACCTGGTTTTAGTACCCGGTACATTTCACCAAGACCGCCGAGATCATCGTCCAGATGTTCGACCACGTCGAGGCCGGTAACGAGATCAAACGAGCCGTCAGCGTATGGAAGCTTTTCCGCCTCGCCTTGTTTCACATCCGTGAGGCCGCGACTGCGACAGAACTCAAGCGCCTCAGCGGAAACGTCGACTCCTTCGGCAGCGCCAAATTCGCCGAGCATCTCCAAATTGGCTCCTGTCCCGCAGCCGACATCCAGAATGCGCGGGTTCTCAATTCCCTGAACGAGCGGCTTAACGAAGCTCGATAGAATGCGGCGCCGCCCGACAAACCACCAGTGACTTTCCTCGACCGCGAACATGATGGGGTAAGTGTGTGCCTGCATCTCCTGCGGGAGCGGCTGATCGATGGTGGTTGTGGAGCTGGTCATTACGGTCAGGCATTGTAAAGCAAATGGATGGCGGGCGCAGGTTTACGCAGGTTGAAAGGGAAAAACACTGCGAGGATGGGCTTTGTCAGTTGTCCGTCTGAAACTGTCATAGCAGCTTATACTTTCGGAGCAGGCCCAACTGACAACTGACTACTGACCACGGACTAACTTGAACCACTCAACAAACCGGTGAATCCCCTCTTCAATTTGGGTCTGCGGGTTGTAGTTGAGCAGTCGCCGCGCTTTCGCTATGTCGGCAAAGGTTTGTGGAACATCACCGGGCTGCAACGGTTGTCGATCGATGATGGCCGATACCCCGAGCTCTTTTTCCAACAACGAGATCAACTCGCGAAGTTCGACGGTGCGTGACTCACCCAAATTGATCACTTCGTAATTCGACTTGTCATAATCCATCGCATCGCGTACACCGGCGATGATGTCGTCAACGTAGGTGTAATCGCGCCGTGTCGTGCCGTCGCCAAAAACCGGTATCGGTTTTCGTTCCTGGATCAGTCGCGTGAACTTATGAATCGCGAGGTCCGGTCTTTGTCGCGCGCCGTAGACCGTAAAGAAGCGCAGACAAATGCAACGCAGCCCAAAGAGATGTGAATAGGTGTGACAGAGCAGTTCACCGGCCGCTTTGGTTGCGGCGTAAGGCGAGATGGGATGAAAGATTGAATCGTCTTCGCTGAAAGGTACTTTGCTGTTTTCGCCATAGACCGACGAAGACGATCCAAATACGAACTGCTTAACGCCTGTCTCACGCGCGAGTTCGAGGAGATTGAGAGTGCCGTTGATGTTCGTTTCCGCATACAACTGCGGCTGACTTAACGACGGACGTACGCCAGCGCGCGCGGCAAGATGAACAATGCCGTCGAAACTTTGTTCGTGAAAGATTGTGTGTAAGGAACGCTGATCGCGGATGTCAGCTTCATAAACTTTGAGCTGCGGATTGTTTTCGTAAGGTCGTATGTTTTCGCGCTTGATCGAGGGGTCGTAGAAATCGTTAAAGTCATCCACAACGGTGACCTTCCGATCGCCTTCACTGAGAAGCCGGCCCACCAGATGCGATCCGATGAAGCCGGCGCCACCTGTAATCAAGACGTTTTTCATAAGACTCTGCGTTGTCAGTTGTCAGTTGTCAGTTGTCAGTTGTTCTTCTAGCCAAAGACGTTCTCCGTGCGAAAGAGTTACAACTGACTACGGACAACGGACAACCGACTACGGACTACGGACAACCGACTACTTGGTTCCATAAATCCAAAGATGCCAACCCCAACGCGATGCCAGTTTCGACTCAGCACCGCGCGGCAAAAGATTGCCAAGAATCGGGAGCCACTTCTTGTTCAGAAAAAAGGTCTTCAACTCTACTTCGGCATAACGACTAAAGAGCTCGCGCGCTTCCTTGCGAGAGTAAACTCGCGCAAGCGGATTTCCTGCGCCGTCGGTGTTCTGGCTGAGAAACTCATCGGGTTTGAGATAGCTCTCTTCCTGTGTCCGCAGCAACCGCGCATGTTCGCGCAGTGACTCAAGCGGTTCACCGGTAAGCCGGTGGACCAGGCTGATCCCTTTTTCCGATTTCAGCAACTGCGCGCCCGCCCGACGAAGCAGCGAGATGTTGACGCGGTAGTTGTACGAATCGCGATGATAAAGCATCACCATCGCGCGACCGCCGGGCTTCAGCACTCGGTGAATTTCATTTACGGCGCCCGCAGTGTCAGGAGTGTGATGCAACACGCCGTGCGAATAAACCAGGTCGTAGGAGTCGTCTGCGAAGTCGAGATTCTCGGCATCAGCGGTACGAAAAGTTCCTGGTAAGTTGAAAAGCTCGAAACGCCGCCGGGCTAAATCAACCGCAGCTTCGGTGAGATCAACGCCAGTGTATTCAGCACCAGCCTTGGCAAACTGGGCCCCGTCAGTGCCCAACCCGCAGCCAATCTCGAGGACTTTCAACCCGCCTGCGCTTTTGAAATCTGCGGCGACGGGTATGTGCCACTCTTTCGTGTAGCGGTGTTCCTCGACCAATTCAAAGAACCGCCGGCTACCCGGTTCGGCATCAGCGAACTTCGTCCCACAAGGATTCTCTTGCCAGAACTCCCGCACGCGGTCCTTCAAATTCGCATCAGTCTGAGTCACTCTTCGCCCTATTTCACCGACAGAATTCGCTCTATTAATTTCGCATCGTCCGGGAGCAGACCTGCTTTCGGTAGCCGCGGAGTCAGCGTAGCCCAGTTCGGATCCATCTTGAAGACTTTGCGAAACAACGGCAGCGAATCGTCAACCCGGCCCATGTTCACCAATGCGACTGCGTGCCAGTAGGTCATCTCGGCGTTGTCAGGGACCAGCCGCTCCGCTGCGGAATACTCACGCAGTGCGCCTTCATTGTCTTTCTTTTCAACCGCCAAATCGCCTGCGTTCATGTGATTGTAAGCGCGTTGCAAGGTCACGAGACGGCGCAGATCTCGTAGCGGTTCAGGACTGTCGTCTACGCGAAGATCGAATGTTCGATCTTTCCAGGCTTGGCCAGTCGGTTTGCCTGTGACCACAATTAGTGCGGCCGACTGACGCCCGCAAATGTCGCCGCCCTCGGCCTGTGCAGCGTCAAGCGCAGCCAGCATTCGATGCGCGAGGTCACCTTTCGTGCTTTCAAACGCACGCGCCATGGCCGGCCAAACCTTATCGTTCATCATCAGATTCGCCTGCACTGAGTAGTTCACGCCCACGATGTGACCGGCAGCTTGAATATCGTTCTTCCCTGTCCATGCTTGTACTCGTCCTTGCGTATCAATCATCGCGACCTGTCTGACTTCCCGTCCTTCGTCACCAGCCAGCAGCGCCTTCAAAGTGTCCGGAGCACTCTTGCCTAAACGCATCATCTCCAAACCAAGTTTGCCGTAACTCGGATCCACGAATGACTGCGTTGCCACGGCGCCGACGCCCGCTTCTGCCCAGGCTACAATTGGTCCAACGGAGAACCAGTGAGACTGCACGGCCACACCCAATTCACCGGTAGCGGGATCGCGCGCAACGATTGAGTACGTGTGAACCGGACGACGTGGGATCTGTGTTTGAAGAGATTGAAGGAGCGTCCCTCTGTGGGCGCCCCTCCGGTGCATAGAAACGCCTTCGGATTCAATCGAGGGCCGCCCACTGAGGGACGCCCCTACAAAGCTACCCGTGAACGAAAAAAGTAATAGGGTGGTTAGGATCCATCGCATGGTCTGTTAGACCTCCGTCTAATTTGCTTGAGCGCGTCGGTAATTGAATTCTACTTCGGTGTAGCGCACCTTCCAATCGCCCCTGAGTTGAAAGGGAAAGGCAAACGCAAGTAGGCGCGGCGAACTTAACGTGCGCCGCGCCATCTTGCATTAGCAATTTTGAGACTACTAGAACCAGCCCTTCTTGCCTTGAATGTAAGTCCGCACGAAATCCTCGTCTGACTTTGTCAGATAGATAATTCCTTCAATCAAGCCAACTATCGAGCCGGCTCCGCAGGTCACGAACGTGATTACAATCTGAATAATTCCCTCAGTCGTGTAACCGAGAACAAACTTATGCACGCCGAAGCCGCCCAGCAGAATGCCGCAGATACCGGCGACCAGTTTCTTGTCAGCTCCCATGGCCTTCCAATCTTGCATTTGACCTCCACCGGGGTTAACCGACTGCATTGGTTGATAGCCGCCTGTTGGCGCAAGGGGGGCCTGACAGCTCGTGCAATAAGTTGCTGTCTCTTCGTTTGTCGCGCCACACTTTGTGCAATATCTAGTCATGATAATCAATTGCGTTCGAGAACGCTTTCTCCATTCCTAAT
This sequence comes from Blastocatellia bacterium, assembly GCA_031399105.1. GTDB lineage: Bacteria > Acidobacteriota > Blastocatellia > Pyrinomonadales > Pyrinomonadaceae > PSRF01. Next base: position 11,606 of record JANNON010000725.1, read on the forward strand.
TGAATTTTTTTCTGAGGGGATCCTGGCCAGAGTGAAATCCTCAACGCTAAAGGCTAGACAGTACTGCGTTCAGGACACCGAAAAAGATTGCGATTATCAGTCCGGCAATTGAAACGATTATCGAAACAATTCCCCATGTCTTTGCCTGCTTGGCGGCATTCACTGCGCCCGGCATGTCGCCCATGGCCGCTTTCTTGTTCACCTGCGTCGCAAAGATAAGCGAAACGAGGCCGTGCGGAATACAGCAAAACATCACTGAAACCACGGTAGCTATGATGCCAATGACCAGATTGTTATTGGGCGGCGGGCCATACATGCCTGGGGGCGGCGGCGCGGTCCAAGGTTGCGACATTTTGTTCCGTCTCTCCTCGCTGGCTTGGGGAAGTTTTGGCTTTTACATCACGGGCGGCGGTGGTGGTGCCGTGTCACCTTTACGCTTTTCAAAAATCGGCACAGCCACCAAGCCGCCAATCGTGGAAAAGATGACTAGCAACACTGCGAGAATTAGCGCGTTGATAATTACGCTGACTATCGACTGCCCAGACTCTAACTGCCGGCGCATGGCTTCAGCTTGAGCAGGATCCATATTCTGCAACATGCCTACCACCAGACTGGTCATTGCATTTCCGGTCAGCAGACTCAATGGAATGCCGATGATTACTGAGATTATTGCGCCAACAATACCTGCCATACCGCCAAGTATCGCGCCCTCACCAACCGAGACGGGCATTGGCGAGCTCTTGATATAGAGATATGAAGCAAGAACGCCACCCAAAATGGCCCATAAGCAGCAGCATACATTGACAAAGTTCACAAAAGGAATCGCCGACAGCAATCCCAAAGTAACGCCGCCAATTAGAGCTGGCTTGAGTTTGTTCATCAGAGTGCTCTTTCAGTAAGAGATTGGAGAACTAAGAATAATCTTGAAAATCAGGATGGCTACTTACGGGGTGAATAACTAACAAAGAGGCGGGTGATTGTCAATAATATTAACGATTTACTGACGGTACCAGTACTTGGCACCAGGATGAAACGGGGCTTTGATGGCGAAAATTTACAGTCGCTCAGTCGACAGCCTTCAACCCGCAACCCCATCTAGTTCGTTACTTCAATACGATCACCGGGTTTGAGCTTTGGATCCTGGACTTTCCCTGACTTGATATCCTTCAGATTAATCTTCGCGGTCTCAAGTAGCCCGTTCTCGCCTTCGCGTGACAACTCGATCTTGTTGTCATTTGGACGAGCAGTACCGCCAGCCGCGAGGATTGCCTGCAGCAGCGTGATGCCGGGTTGAAAGCTCTTCTGACCGGGATAGTTCACACGTCCGGCGATGTAGTAGAACTCCTGGGGACGCGAGGTGATATTGATCACATCTCCTGAGCGGACTAAAAATCCTAGTGAAGCGGAATCGTTCAATTCGATCACATGGGAAAGTGCATTCGCCCTCATGATTGACGCGCGGGCAGCATCGAGTCTGGGCTGTGCCTCGGCAAGGATGACGTATAGCGGGACGGCTTCTCGCCGCAAGGTTTTTGTTCCAGAGTTAGCAACCAAGCCAGTGATTATCACCGAGTGGCTTCCGTAATGGCGCACCCCGACAGAAATCTGGGGATTCTGTTCTACCGCTCGGCGTTTGAGCTCCGCGGAAATTCGCGCCTGAACTTCTTCTGCAGTCAACCCAGCCACCGCTATTGCGCCGCCGGCGATTGGAACATCGATGAGGCCACCATCGATCACAGAATACAGACTTGATCTGTTTACATTCGTGTTCAGAAAACGAATGTCCAGAACGTCTCCCACGCCGACGCGATAAACGCTGGTCAGTTTCGTTTCATCAACTGCTGCCGCGGCATTACTGGCAGGCTCAGTAGTTGTCACTACTGGCGCCGAAGCTTTTTCTGTTGCAGGCTTCGTGGAAACCGCAGTCGCGGTATCACTCGCTACAGCATTTGGGGTAGCTGCGGCCGGCGGCAGGGCGGGCAGTTCAACTCTAGCAGAGGCAAACTCACTTGCCTCCTTCAGGTTCTCAGCATTCTCGGCGGATGATTTTGAGTCTTTAACAATTCGATAGAGCGTGTTCGCTAAAGGCGAGTTCAGCTCCAGAAGTTTTCTATACGAATCGATCGATTGGCCCCGCCGTCCCAGCACGTAGGACATGACGCCATATCTGAAATGCGCTTCCGGCCAGTCTGGTCGATAGCGCGCCGCACGCTTGAATGACTCCGCGGCCTCCTTGTAAGCCTTCGATTGCGAGTAAGCCATGCCAAGCAGGTATTGACTCTGCGGATCGTCAGGTCGCAACTTGGTAGACGCTTTCAAAGCTACAATTGCTTCTTCAAGCTTTCCCGAATCGTAAAGCGCAAGTCCGGTGTCATAATTTTTTTGAGCCTCGGCGGCCGGATCGCTGGTCGTGTTGCTGCCGGAGTCTTCGTTCCCATTTGCAATCTTTGCTGAGTTTGCTGCCGAAGTTTCCGGCGCTTGAACCTGATTGCTATTTCCGTTATGGGCGAACGAGGCAACTGTTGGGGAGATCAATAGAAACGCGAGAGTGATGCAAGGGGATATCTTCATTTGAACACCAGGAAGCTTTGAGTCTAACTTTCTTTAGGTAAGCGTGTTGAAGTGCGGAATACCGCGGTCACTCCTAAGTGGGCCGGATTATACACCATCTGTGGTCAAGGTTAAGCGGACTGTGTGCCTCAGAGCCATGCGACTTCTAAGGCCGCCAAGTATAAAAAGGAGCAATTCCCTCCCTTTTTCAGCTCTGTCTGTCGATGCCGCGTTTCG
>JANNON010000738.1:0-3589 GCA_031399105.1 Blastocatellia bacterium
TGGAAGTCACCACCGAGATACATGCCGCAATAACACGTGCACTTGAGGATCCACTTGCATACTTGTGCCTCCGTTCAACACCCGCACGTTCGCCGGATTCTGGTTCGGCGGTTTCCCTATCGCATCTTCTACGTCGTGAGGGAAGGCGCAATTGTGGTCTTTGCGGTATTACACGCCGCCCGGCACCATGCGCACTGGACCAGGCGAAATACCCTTAGTGATCTCGGAAATCCGCCAATGCACTCGCCGCGAGCGATTGAACCTGGAAAGAGATCTCAACTACTCTTCGTCGATCGCGAGCTTCTTCCGAATCGGCCCGGTCGCTGCGCTCCTCGGTTCTGATTGCTTCTTAAACTCCAACGCGATTAATCGCGGCGGCTTTCCCTGGTCCTCGTCATGCCACCATTCCGTCAAGCTATCCAGCACCATTCCACTTTGCGCCGCAGCACTAATAAAATCCGACACGTTATGGACGAAGGCAGCGACCTCTTTGGTCTCATTGGCCCGGTGAAATCTTGCTTTCATGCCCTGGTACTGACGGAAAGGGTGCAACTCACAAACAAAGAACTTACCGCCGGCGCTTAGGCAACGCGCCGCCTCTGAGAAGATAAAACTCAGGTTCTCAATGTGCTCCAATACAAGATTCCCGACCACCAGATCTGCAGATTCAGTTTCACAGGGCCACGGCTCAGTCAGGTCGGCAACGCGGAAAATTACGTTGTCACACTCACGCAACTTTACGCGCGCTTTGGCTATCATCGACTCCGCAAAATCGAGTGCCAGCACTTGCTCGGCAACTTCCGCCAACAAGACTGTGTTTTTTCCAGTACCACAACCAATCTCGATAACTGAATCGCATCGACTGCTGCCGAGCAACCGCTTCGTCACCATCCGGTCGAGATCGCGCGTAAGGTTCCGGTCCTCGTCGTAGGTTGCCGCCCAATCCGTGTAAGCTTGGTGCACCGACGCCACACCCGTGGCAATCCCGGCGGTCTCAATCTTCAAGCTTCGGGCAATCGACAGCGCCGTCTCTGGCGCCGTGAGGTGGGTTGTGTCGATGGACAACGATTCCTTTGGTATTCCCTGAGTGACGAATGCACCCGCATTCTTCAATTCGCGAAACTGCGCGATCGAATTCAGTTTGCCAAATTTTTCGCGCGAAGGATCGACGAGGCGGCGCTCGAGTTCTTCTTCATTACAAATCAGTTCAACGAAGAACAGTTCAGCGCCCGCAGCTTCCATGATCTGCCGAGCCTGATCGACAAAACCAGCCGTGACGGTTCGATCGGGGGCAAACGTAAAGATCATCCCCGGCAGATCCGCTCGCACTGCCAACTTGAATGTCTCGATCCAGATCCTTTCTCGCAACTGCACAAATGCGTCCGAGCCAAACTCGAAGACAGCAGTGGCAAGATCGACGGCGAGGTGGTTGTGAAAAAGCTTGAAGTGCGTCAGCCTCGCGAGCTCTTTCGCAACCGTCAGTTTGCCGACGCCGGGCATGCCGTGAAGGAAGATGAGTTTCATAGCAACACCGCAGGCTTAAGGAGTTCAAGGTACGACGCGGAGATCCGGAGACGCGGGGACGCGGGGACGCGGGGAGTTCTCGCACAAGGCTCGATTACTCTGAAGGTTGTTAGGGATCTACTTCTTCAAGTTTTATTCTCTCCGCGTGCCCGTGTCTCCGCGTCTCCCCATCCCCGTGTCTCCCCGTCCCCGCGTCCCCGCCGTCTCCGCGTAAACCGCGCCTGAACTCGCGGCCAATATTATTGACACCATCTACCCCGCTCAATAAGATTCCACTCCTCGTTTAGATATCTGTCAGCGAAATAGCTCTTCGTCATTGTCCCGATAAAAATCACTGTTCTTTGGAGGCCACTCCAATGCGACACAAGTTGTCTTATTAGCTTAAAGCGACAGGAGAAAACTATGCGCAACGCTTCGCTTCGTTCCTTTGCCGTGCGGATCAAAGGACTAAGTATTTGTCTATTCGCTCTGGTCTCAATGTCGGTAGTTGCTTTCTCCCAAACACAAATCACATCGGGGACCATTCAGGGTACTGTGCTCGATGCCAACGGCGCTGCAGTTCCCGGTGCGTCCGTAGAAGTAAGAAATCTCGAAACAAACCTGGTAAGAACTTCGACCACTGACGAAGAAGGCCGTTTCGTCATGCTGCAATTGCCATCCGGGCGCTACACCGTCAGTGTCGCCAAAACGGGATTCGCCACCATGGTGGTCGAACGAACTGACTTGACGGTGGGCCAAGCTATCAATATTCCCGTCACGATGAAAGTGTCTTCGGTGGATGAGCGGGTAACAATTACCGCCACACCAACGGTCGACACCATTAAGACCGAGTCAAGCACAACCATCAATCAAGATGCCGTAGAGAACCTTCCGATCCTCGGACGCAAGTTCGAAGATCTGCTTACGCTGACACCAGGGGTAAGCGTGGTGCAGGGCCCTGACGGCGATGAGATTACGTTCGCCGGACAACGTGGCGTTTTCAATAACGTCAGTCTGGATGGCGGCGACTATAACAATGGCTTCTTTGGGGAACAACTGGGCGGACAACGCGCGGCCATCGACATCACGCTGGAGGCAGTCAAGGAGTTTCAAGTGGTTGCCACTGGCGCCGGCGCTGAATTTGGACGCACTGCCGGCGGCATCATCAACGTCATCACAAAGTCGGGCACCAACGACGTTCACGGCAGCGCCTTCTACTTTCAACGCCTTGAAGGGCTAACCGCAAACGCGTCTGACGGCAAACCATTGACGGACTTTCACCGTGAACAGTTTGGCGGAACCATCGGTGGTCCAATCAAGAAGGACAAAGCGTTTTTCTTTCTTGCCTTTGAAGGGATTGCTGAGACACTGACGCGCGGGAACTTGAGTGAGCCGTTAGGTAACGTACCTTGCCCAACCGCAACTCCGACGATCGGAGCCAACGAAGCGCTAATCGTCGCGAATCCTGATTGCCAGCGTCTGGCCTTAGTTAACTTCATTCGTACAACTACGGGCCAGGATGAAGGGTTGCCAATCGCACGGCCGATTCGCAACTATTCGTTTCTTGGAAAGACTGACTGGCACCTGAACGGCGCAAATCACCTGGCGATCTCATACAACTTCGACTACTCGAAGAATACTAACCAGACCTTCGATGTTCCTACTTATGGAACCTCGGCGAACGGCATCGAGGGACCATCGAAGATCAATGTGCTGAACATCAATCTCTTTTCGACGATCTCTCCCACCAAAGTGAACGAAGCGCACTTCTCGTACTCGAGAGAGTTGCGCCCGAGAAACGCGGTGCCGTCTGCTCTTGCTTCGGACACCGGTATTGGTTTCGCGCCAAGTTTCAGGTTTGGTAATCCCTTCTTCCTGCAACCAAACGTGGACGAATTACTTTGGCGTACACACCTCAAAGACAACATCACCATCGTCTCAGGTAACCACACGGTTAAGGCCGGCGGCGAGTGGTTACATAGCTTGAACGATCAGGACTTCCGTGGATTCTTCACCGGTCGCTAAATGTTTTGTTACGGAAACGGCTTCCTCCGCAATGAGTCGCCGCAAACGGCAGGCGGTATTT
>JANNON010000736.1:0-4312 GCA_031399105.1 Blastocatellia bacterium
GTGGTCTGGTTTCGAGTCTGACAACGTGTGGCTGTTGCAATTGCAATTCAGCCGAATCCTCAATCGTTACAATTCGCTCATTCTCCGGGATAAAGGCTGAGAGGGCGTTCAGCAGGGTCGTCTTACCGGCGCCAGTACCTCCCGAGATCAGGACATTCAGGCGAGCGTTGACGCACATATCCAGCATGTCAGCAATGTCTTTGGTCAGGGCTTTGTTCTCGACCAACTTATCCATGCGGAGTGGTTCAGCTCCAAAACGTCTTATCGAGAGAACCGGCCCATCAATCGAGAGCGGCGGGATAATCGCGTTTACGCGCGACCCGTCCTGCAGTCTCGCGTCAACCATTGGAGAAGACTCATCGATGCGCCGCCCAACAGACGAGACGATTCTTTCAATTACTCGCATCAAGTGTTCGTCGTCTTTGAAAGTGACGTCAGTGGCCTCAAGGCGGCCCCGTCGTTCGATGTAGATCGTCTTATACGAGTTAACCAGGATGTCGGAAATGGTCGGGTCTTTTAAGAGCGGTTCTAGTGGCCCAAGGCCGAACAACTCATGCTGAACGTCTTTCACCAGGCGGTCTCTGTCAGACGTCGATAAAGGCATCTTCTCCTGGGCCAGCACACTCTCGGCCAACCGGGAGACCTCGGCGTGAACCTGCTCCTGCGTCAGCGTCGCGAGCTTGGTGAGATCCATGCGATTGATCAAGGCGCGGTGCAGCCGCGACTTCATCTCCTGGAACCCGTAGGCCGCATTGCTATCCACACCACTGCCGTTGCTGCCACTGGCGCCCGGCATATCCCTAATTAATCGTTCACGAAGTGCCATTTTATTTTCCTGTTATCCGCCGGATCGAGATCTAGACTTTTTCCATCGAAGCTTGCAGGGAGACTTGCGCATGCGATTGCCCGGCGTCACGTCTGAGGAAGGAGTTCCAGAAAGCCCGTCTTGGTTTCGCATCCACAACTGTCGTCGTCTCGAGACCCAGCGTATTGGAAATACGTCTGATCTCTTTGGCGATGCTGGAATTCGGGTCGGACACTACGAGCGGTGTTCCCAGATTGATTGAATTCACAGCCGTCTGATAGTCGCTGGGAACAAAGCCGATCACCGGTTCGCCCAGAAACTTTTCCACCTGACGCAGATCCAAATCGATCTGCTTGCTCCAGCGATTGACGACTACGCGCACTTTCTTTCGCGGATAGCCCAACCGGTCGAATATCTCCAAAGCCCGTTGGGTACTACGAATGGCTGGAATGTCGAGGGTAAGTACCAGAACGATCTCGTCACACTGGTCCAACGCTGCCAGAGTAATCGCATCGAAAGTGTGCTGGGGATCGAGTACCAGGTAGTCATAGGACTCTCGTAACCGCTGTAACACCTCAAAAATATGCTCGGGTTCTATTTCATCCGCTGAGTCAGCCTCTTTGGGAGCTGCGAGCAATGAGAGTTTGGATGTGCACGGCGCCACAAAACTGGCAATCAACGAATCGTCGAGACGCGCCCGGTTCTCAACCATGTCGGCGATTGAATACTTGGGATCGACACCAAGAAATAGCGGTAAGTCGCCCGCCTGAAGATTGAGATCTACGAGGACCGTCCGGGTCGAGCTCGCTGCGGCAAGATTTGTGGCGATGAACGAGGTACCACAGCCGCCTTTGCTCGAAAACACACCAATCATGCGGCCTTTCTTTTTCGGTACTTCAGTCTGCCCGGCGCAGAATGCACTTATTCGATCAGCCACCGTGCGCAGTTCTTCGGCACTTATCGGCAAACGAAGAAACTCCCTCGCCCCGGCGCGGAGACTCTGCAATATCATGTCGGGCGATGTGTCGTTGGCTGCTGAAATGATCGCCGTAGTGGGACACTCTGTCGCTAATTTTTGAATCAGTTTGATCGCTGCTTCAGGATTCGAGCCGAGCGTAATCAATGCTGCCGAAGGCTTCAGCCTGACGATCTCGCCGTAAAGCTGCTCAGCATCGTTGCCGCCGGCAAGCAAACGAATCGTGCTCTCGGCGCTCAAGGCTGTCCGGATCTCTTTGAAGCTATCAAGGCCGGTGCTGAGCACTACCATGGTGAGTGCGTTCGTGGATTGGATCATATCTTCCTCTTGGGGCGCGACCCGATGGTTAGCGGTTGACCGGCATAAGTCCCGCGCTTTCGGCGGTCAGTGTCGTTGAATAGGATGGCATTGAGATTGACGTGACTAGCAGCGGCAGAACAAAGGTAAATTGATAGTTAGTAATGCTCACCGAAACCGTACCGTCATTAAGTCCGAAGCCCGAGTAGACAACGTTGACATTCGAGGTGGCCAGGTTGTTGACGACCGGTTGCGTGCCGCCGGTTGGATCGCCATAGACAACAACGTTCTTCACATTCGCCGCACTCGAGGCCGGATTGAGAGTGGCGTAGCGAGCGCCGCGTCGTGCGGCATCAGCTAGGGCGTTATGAACCCAAAGCGCGCGGCCGAATTCGACTACGGCGAACATTGACGTCAGGAAAACAGTGATGGCAATTGCCAACTCCACCAGCGTCGCGCCTCGTTCGCTTGAATTCCTTTTTTTCACCATTCCAATACCCTTCCTCGTTTAGAGCCCAGGCTGTGTGATCAGGTAATGCATGGTCACGCTCGGCTTCACGTCAACGTTCATCGAGAGCGTTTGGCTATTCACCAGTTTCCCCAGATCAAAGATTGGTTGATGCTTGAAGCCAACGATTTCAACCTTGACCATTTCAGGAATCGTCGCGACGCCACCACTCTTGCTGATAACAACGTGTGAAGGTGTTAGTCCGGTTAGCACCGGGGCGCCGGTTCCGTTGAGATTGCCATACACTACGAGGTTCTTGGCTTTGGCTTCATCTACGAACACAGCCGGATTTAAGGGATTGATCTCCGCCGTGATCAAGTACCGAGAGCCTAAGCGAGCCGCCTTCGCCAGCGTCGTGTACTCGTAAAAGTAACGTCCAAATTCCGCCGTCGCGCCGAAGAGGAGAAGGAAGATCGGCATTACGATCGCCATCTCCGCCAACTGAATTCCGCTCTCGTCACCACGCAGATTTCTCAAACACGACAACCGTCTCAGGCGGCGAAGTAAACGTATTTTCCTGACACGCATGTGCATTCGCGACTCCCTTACTTGTAAAGGACCGGGACCACCAGGAGATCGTTGCCTGGTCCGGCGTTCGGGTCGTAACCACCTTTTCCGCCGAGGACGATGTCGGTGACATATTCCGCTTTCAGCTCTCCGCCGTTTCCGCCACCAACTGACGTCTGAAGAAAGAAGATTCCGAAGCGGTCAACCGTTACGTAGTCTCTACCGTTGCCTGGAGGATCTTTGGCAATGGGAATGAAGACAACTCGGCGTCCAGGAGTTCCGGGATTGCGCGGTGTGTCGACAACCTCAGCGTCGGCATACTGTCTGTGGGTAATGTTTTCAGCGACGTTTGTATCAGGAGGTGACGTAACCGGATCAACTGGTCCCTGATAGATGTCAAAGCGTGTATTGATGCCCTGCCGAACCGGGCCGGCTGTAACACCAGTCTTGGTTGGAACAGTCTCACCCGGGGAAATACATGTATTAACGCCGTTCGCCATTCCCAACCTCACGTCACTACCACCCGGTCCATCCACGGCAAGGAGTTGGTAGTTACCGGGAGAGATGTGGTTACCGCCTTCTAAACGAAATGTGTAAGTGCCACCAGGCGCAATCGGATTTGTCGGATTGTCGAGAACAAAGGCCGGTATCCAGGGACAGATCACATTAAGGGAAACTGAGTAGCCCGCAGTGGCGGTCGCTGAGAGGTTCTTACTATTTCCCAACACCACGGCTGCAAATGAAACCGGCACGGCTGATTGAGGAGTTGTCACCTGAACGAAGCGGATGTTCGTAGGGTTAGCCTTGGCGGACGCTTCGCTGATATACGGTCCGCCAAGATTGATTGCAAATAAGACGTTAGCGCGCGGGAAGGTGACGCCGGTCTTATTGAAGTCATACTTATTCATCGAAGCGACGGCCCGGTTAGTAGCTTCGTTGATCCCCGTGGCCGTAGAGTTGAGTCCGGACACCGCGGCCAAGGCTGATGCATCGGCTGCGTTCTGTAACTCAGCCTTGGTTAGATAGAAGCGACTGATATCCACTCCCAGACCGACTGCCAATAGGAGTGAAAGCATTCCGATTGCCGACGTGGCCAGGATTGAACCTCGTTCCGACTTTCGGCCGTCCTGAATTCCCAATTTATTGGCTCTCATGTTCCCTCCCCAACGTTCAAGCTCGAGCGCCTGGCTCTCGCTTATGGTTTGACTGGCTCGAAAGC